>JAJRWA010000182.1 GCA_024277025.1 Candidatus Krumholzibacteriota bacterium
GCATCCTGCTGGACGAGAAACTGGGCCTGCACATTGCCTTCGGGCGCAGCGACCACTTCGGCGGCACTGTCGGGCCGGATGATTTCTCAGCCCGGACGCGGTCATTCACCTGGATCGGGTCTACATTCCGGAAACGCAACCGCTGGTCCGGGTGCGTGAAGTGCGCCTGGTGACGCCGGCTCAGGCTGATCGCGTGATCATCGTCGACGGTGTATTCGAGGGGTTATAGAAAAAGGGGGGCCGGGACCCGTCGGTGAATGACTCTCGCCCTAAGTCATTCTGACGTTGGTGGTCCCGGCCGTGATACTCAACATGTTCGCCTGTTGGTGAGGATCACCTCACACTCGTGATGCATATATCGTGTATATTCAATCAGATTTTAGGAATTTCTTTAAACTTTTTTCAGGGCGCTGGCAGAGCCCGGGCCCAGGAAGTCCGCAGGCCAGCAATCGGCTAAAGATTTACTTATATTGATTGCAACTGGTTAGGCTGAAATGGGCAATAGCGAGGGATTCAGGCAGGCGTTAAGAATTTGACAACAAAAAGGTGGATTTTGAGGCAAGCCGACAGGCGCCAAACCCGCCGGGAAAGCTCGCTTTTCCCGGACCGACCCGAAAGGGGCCGCAATTGAGCCACGTAGGACACATTTTTCGACCACCCAGCGAGGCGGAGAGCCTGTTGCTGCAGGTCAGCCTCGGCTGCAGCCACAACAAATGCACCTACTGCGCCATGTATGACGATCCGGCCCAGAAGTTCCGGATCAAACCCCTGGACGAGGTCTGCAGCGATATCGACGAGGCGGCCGGCTACGCGGCCAGGGGTATCGTCGTGCGCAGGGTCTTCCTGTGCGATGGTGACGCGCTCATCCTGCCCACCGAGCACCTGCTGGCGGTGCTCGCCCACCTGCGCGAAAGAATTCCGACGGTGCGCCGGGTGGGTATCTACGGCGACGCCCGCAGCATCCTGCGCAAGGATCCGGCAGATTTGGCCCGGCTGCGCAAACTGGGTCTTGGTATCGTCTATCACGGCGCCGAAAGCGGCGACGACGAGGTGCTGCGCCGCATCGTCAAGGGCTCGACCGCCGCCGAGGCCGTCAAGGCGGCCGAACGTCTGCGTGACGCCGGCATCCGCCACTCGGTCATGGTGATGCTCGGCATCGGCGGGGCCGAGCGATCGGCCGCCCACGCCCGGGCCACGGCCGAACTGCTGACGGCCATGGATCCGCCCTTCGTCGGCGCCCTGACCACAACCGTGGTGCCGGGTACCCCGCTGGCGTCCCAACAGGCGGCCGGGGAATTCCGGTTGCCCGACCAGTGGGGCCTGCTGACCGAGTTGCGCACGATCATTGCCGACAGCCGCTTCACGCGCTGCCGCTTCCACGCCAACCACGCCAGCAATTACCTGCCGCTGAGCCTGAACCTGCCGGCGGACCGCGCCGTGGGCCTGGCCCAACTCGATCAGGTCCTGCGGGACCGCGACCTCGGCGCCCTGCGGCCGGAGCACTGGCGCGGCCTCTAGGCGGCCCGCCCTTGACACTGCCCCGGTCCCGGTGGATCATTTGCCCCAGTCGCCTGCCGCCAACCGCAGCCGGAAAGAGTAACGATGTCGCCAGAAGACCCCAAGCCGATCCGCCTGCTCATCGCCGATGATGAGGAAGACCTGGTCACCTTCCTGGGCCACCGCCTGCGCAAGCGCGGGATGGAAGTGACGATGGCCCTCAGTGGCGCGGAAGCCGTCTCGGCTGCGGCCCAGTTGACCTTCGACGTGGCGGTGGTCGATCTGCGATTGCCGGACATGAGCGGCATCCAGGTCATCGAGCAGATGCGGGCCATCCAGCCGCACCTCGAAGTGTTGATGCTCACCGGGCACGGCGGCCACGACTCGGCCTGGGAAGCGGGCCGCCTGCATGCCTACCGCTACATCCTGAAGCCCTACGATTTCGAGGACTTGAGCGACTTGATCCACGAGGCGGCCCGCCACCGCCGCGAGACCATGAAGCAGGAATTCGAGACGAAGCTCAATGACCTGATGACCGGCACCACCAGTCCCCGGGAAATCATCGAAGAGAGCGAAAAACTCCGTCGTGAGTACGAACAGGATTAAGATTGCCCTGGTCGGTGAGGGCCGGTCGCTGTCCGACATGCTGTCGGGTCTGGCCACGCGTTCGCGACTGCTGCGCCTGAAAATCGTCGCGGTGGTTGATCTGGCCCATGATCCGGCAAGTCCCGTGCGCGAACACGCCCGCAGTATCGGCATTCCCCTGATCTCGTCCCACGTTTCCGACCTGTACGAAATCGAGGGTCTGTCCCTGGTCCTGATGGCGTCCGACCTGCCCGCAGAGCTGGCTCGCCTGCGCGCCGAGATGCCGCAGCACCTGCCGGTGCTCGGACCCGAGAGTCACGCCATCGTCGAAGGGCTGGTGCGCCTGATCGACACCAACCGCCTGCTGCGCGCTGACAGCCGCCGCCTCAAGGAGACCCGGCTCCGGCTGCACGAATTCGTCGACACCGCGCCCCTGGCGATCTACATCAAGGACACGGATCTGCGCTACAAGAAGCTCAACCCCCACGCCCTGCGCATGCTCGGCGTGCGCGAAGGCGAGATGGTGGGCAAGCGGGACCGGGCGCTGTATCCGGACGGCGGCGCGCGCTGGCTGCAGATCATCGAACATGAGACCCTGCGCTCGCGCAAGACCCTGCACGCGTCGGGCGTGCTGCCCATCCAGAACCAGGAGATGCACGTCCAGGTCACCCTCTTTCCCATTATCGAAAACGGTGTCACCGAGGGACTGTACGGCCTGATCGAGGACACGACCGAGCTGGTCGAAAGCGCCCGCCGCCTGCACCGGGCCGACGCCCAGCTCAACGAGACCCAGAAGTACCTGCGCGAGGTGCTGGAGAACAGCCGGGACATCATTTTCCTGACCGATCCGGCGGCCAATCTGCTCTCGTTCAACAGTGGCGCTGAAACGGTGCTGGGCTACAGCCGGGATGAGATCGTCGGCACGCCCGCCCACCGGCTCTGCGCCACTCCCGGGGCTTTCGACCGCCTGTTCGCCGAGGCGTTGCGCGACGGGCACGCCGTGGCCTACGAGTCGGAGTTCGTCACCAAGGACCGCGAGTCGGTCATCGTCAACATCAGCCTGACCCGCATCGAGGGGCCCGACGGCAAGCCGCTGGAGCTGGTCTGCATCTGCCGGGATATCACCACCCGACTGCGTCTGAAACAGGATCTGATCCGCTCCGAGCGCCTGGCCGCCGTGGGTGAAATGGCCTCCGGCGTGGCCCACGAGATCAACAATCCGCTGGCGGTCATCGACACCATCGCCGGTCTGGTCGAAGAGACCCTCGAGGACGAAGGCCAGGCCCTGGCCCCGGAGACCCAGCACATCCTGCAAAAGGCCCTGGACCGCCTGCATCATCAGGTCCAGCGGGTGACCAAGATCACCCACAGCCTGCTGGGCTTCGTGCGCACCCCCGAGACCGGCATGACCGAGGTCAACCTCGTCGAGTTGCTGGAGGAATCACTCAACGTGCTGGGCATCGAGATCCGGCGCTCCCAAACCGAAGTGCGGCGCATCTTCGCCGACGACCTGCCCACCTTCGTCTCGGACCCGCTGCTGCTCGAGCAGGTCTTCATCAACCTGATCAAGAATTCCATCGATGCCATCGTCGAGGTGCCGCAACGCCCCGGTGTGCTGGAGATTCTGACCACGCTGGACGAAGGTCGGATCCGGGTCACCTTCCAGGACAACGGTGTGGGCATTCCCCGCGCCGACCAGGAGAAGATCTTCAACCTGTTCCACACGACCAAACCCGCCGGCAAGGGCACCGGCCTGGGCCTGTCCATCGTGCATGATATTCTGCATCTGCTGGGGGGATCGGTGCGGGTGGCCAGCGAGCCGGGTTCATGGACCCGCTTCATCGTGGAGATACCGCTGGATCCGCCGGCCACGCCGCCGCCGGATCCCTCGGTCAGTATCTAGCCCTGATCCGGCTGGTCTGTCTGGTCCGGCAGGGATTCCAGCTCGCGACGCAACCCATCCAGCCGGCGCAGGAATTCCGCCTTCTTGTCAGCCGCCAACTGGGCTGCCTGCTCACGGTAGAGCGTGATGCCCTGGCTCAGGTTCTTGCGTACTTCCTCGGTGGCGTTGGCCTTGGCCGCGACCAGGCCGTGGCGCCGGCGCTCCACGTCCTTCTTCATCCGGTCCACATGCAGCGACAATTCCTTGAGGAACATGTGGGGCCGCCCAGCCTTCAGCGGCAGTTGGGCCCGGCCGTAGATGTGATCGACCATTTCGCGCAGGCGCGCCACACGGCTGAAATACACGGTATTGGGGCCACAGCAGACGGCCGTGCGCGCGGCCGGATCGATCTCGTTGGGCACCGTCGCGCTGCCCGCCAGATCGTGGCAGATGCAGGCCTTGCGCACCACGTGTTCGGTTTCGTCCGCCTGCACTTCGGGCCGCGCGGGCGGCGCCTCGGTCAGCGAGACCAACTTGCGGCGCTGGTAGTTGCGGCTGGCCGTGCAGATGGGCGCCTTGGTGAATTCGGTATTCGAGACCAGGAAACCCTTGGGGCATTCGCTGCCGGGTTTGCCGGCGTCGATCCGGCTCAGGCGCACTTCCTCGCTCGATGAAGTCTTCAGACACCAGAAAGGCACACCCAGCGGCGAGGCGTCGCTCAGTTCGACGTCCTTCTCCTCGGCCTCGCTCACTTTCTGCAGGTGCGTCTCGTCGATGTTGACCACCTCGGGGACCAACAGGAAGGGACTGCCCCAGCCAGTGCCGTCGACCTGGTACTTTTCCTCCAGCATGTGACTCTCGTCGGCGGTGCCGATACCGCCTTGCACCGTCACCCGCTGATCCATCTTGGCTTCGGGCACGGC
>JAJRWA010000183.1 GCA_024277025.1 Candidatus Krumholzibacteriota bacterium
ATCATTTTCTTGACCGCGGTCAGGCCGCCCGCATCCAGTCGATAGAAGTACTGCCCGCTGGCCACGGCCTGTCCGGCGGCATCCCGGCCATCCCAGTACAGGCTATGCGCGCCGGCAGCCAGATTCTCCGCCAGCAGGGTCTTGACGTGGCGTCCACGCATATCGAACACAACCAGCTTGACCTGGCCCGAGGTCGGCACGTCGAACGCGATCCGCGTGACGGGGTTGAACGGGTTGGGGTAGTTGTCCGCCAACGCGAAACGGCCCGGAACTTCGTCACCCGCCGCGGCGACAGCGCCAGCCACATTGACCACCGTCACGTCGCCAAAGGTCACATCCACATGGTGAGCCAGCAGACCGACCGACCCCTGCCGCAAGGCGAACTCACTCTGTTGGACCACTTGATAGGTCCAGGCAACCGGCTCGGGCTCGGTGCTCAGCCAGACCTTGTAGCTGTACTGGGTGACACCATCGCCGTTGGGCGCATCGGCCAGGGTCTCGGCCCGCATCTTCATCCAGAAGGTCTCGCCTATCTCGATCTTCTCAGCCAGGCCGAAGTTCGTCGTCATGGCCTCGGCACCGAACGGTTCGGCCGCCGGATCGACAGGCGGCTCGGCAGCCGGGCCGTAAGTCTTGGCGTAACCGAAATTCTCGGAGACGTCATAGTCGCCATGATAGAACTGCACCGTCGGCGGTCCCGTCGGGCCGGCGTACCAGCGCAGCCAGCCCAGGCTGCCGAAGGGCTGGTAGCCCCACTTCGGGTTGACGTCCGGCCAGTTGCGGTACCCCCCCACGATGTGGCCGGTGAACCGCATCAGGAAGCCCATGCCCGGCTTGTCGCTGAACGGTCCGGGCGCCTGAACTTCGTGGATCGTGATCGGGCAGGTGATCTCGTAGTCCTGCCACGTGTCTTCCCCAAGGAGGAAAATCCGGTCATAGCCGACGCTGACGGTGCGCAGACCGGCCGAATCATGGCTCCAACTGCCGTCAACCGTCTGACCGACATCCTGGGGATCGACCACCGAGCCCCAATTGACCTGCAGCGGCAGGGTGGAGTTGCCCGACTCGAGGGTCACCGTGGTCACCACGGTGTCTTCCTTGCCGTTGATGTCCACCGCGTGCACCGCAATCGTATTGGTCCCCGGCTGCAACTGGCCCAGGGGCAGGTCAACGTTGAAGTCACCGTTGGCCGCCAGGCGCCGGCCGTCGCCGAACCCGTCGTCACGGTTGCCCCAGTTCAGGGGCAGTTCCGCCCCGCCGTTGAGGCTGTACCCCAGAGTCGCCAGGTTTTCCCACAGGAAAACGTTGCCGACGAGGTTGAAGTCGGCCTGAGCCGGGCCCAAATGCCCCACACGCTGATCCGGCCCACCCCAGACGGTGATAACCGGCTTGATCTCCACGTTCAGGAACTGCTGATCTGCACTCGCCAGGGCATTGCCCAGGGTGTCGGTGGCCAGAATGCTGAAATGGTAGACGCCATCGGGCACCAGACCCGTCAGGATGAACTGGTGGCTGACGCTATCGGCGCTGGTGCCGACCACGTCGGTTCCATAACCCGTATCAAGACCGTAGCTGAGCAGGGTCGTCGCCGGCTCGCTGGTCGTGCAGGTCACGACCGCCGTACCGGCCGCCGGATCCGGTTGGACGTCGATGTTGCTGACGACCGGCGGCCAAATATCAACCACACCGTCATCTTCGGGATCGATCGGCGCGTTGGTGTCGAAGAAGTAGTCCACCACGACATCGAAAGCCGGAGCGGGGCTGCCGGCGTTGCCGGCGTACACACCGGCGGTGCCGAGCACCAGGCTGTGACTGAAACTGAAGGCCGGCTGCCACACCACGCCGTCAACCGACGATTCGACGCTGAAACTGTCACCGATCCGGTTCAGGCGCAACCAGAGCAGATTGCTGGCCGGCACAATCACGTTGCCCTCGACGGTCGGATTGTCCAACACGAAACTCGCAGCGAACAGGTGCAGATCCGACCCGTCGTGGTAGTAGTCCAAACGGATGTAGTTGCCCGGGCTTTCTTCCAGCAGGAGACCCTGGATCTGGAACGGCACCGTCGGCATGGTCTCGAATTTGACTTCGAGGCCGAGATCGACATTGGCTACCGGCTGCACGATCCGCACGGTCTGGTTGCCAGCCGACCACAAATCATGATCGATGTCGCCGGGGACCGACAGGGTCAACAGCCCATTGGCCTGGTAGAAGGAACCGTCGCCAACCGGGTCGACAAAGGTCCACAAAGAGTCGGCGAAACCCTGGGCGCTGAAATCGTCCGAAATCGCGACCGGATCACCGGGCGGCGGGTCCATCGTAATGCTCACGAGGCTGGATGTCGTCACGCCGCCATCGTTATCGGTCGCCCGCGCCGTCAGGTCATGGTTGCCGGCCGGAGCGTTTGTCCAGGCGGTTTCCCAGGGCGCGGCCAGGGCCGTGTCAATGACAGCGCCGTTGGCCAGGAACTCGACCATCACCACGGTACCGTCGTTGTCCGTGGCGGTCGCCGCCATGAAGACCGTGTCGCCGACCGCGAAGTGCAGGCCATTCAACGGCGCATCCAGGGTCACGAGCGGCAGTTCGTTGGGTACGGCCAGCGTCGTGAACTGGGCCACCGTGTCCTGGGCCAGGTTCGTGCTGCTGTCTTCAGCCTCCACCTGGTAGAAATACGTGGTCTCGGCCGTCAGGCCCGGCAGCAGGATCGTATGGTTCGTCAGGAAACCCGGACCGGAGACAGTACCCAGTTCCAGCCCCGCGGTCAGCCCGTAATGCACCCGCCCGAGGGCCAGTTCATTGGTGTTGAAGGTGATGGTCGCATCGGTGACACCAGGCACGGCCGTCACCGACGAAATCACCGGCGGCGTCACATCGACCACGCCGCCGTCTTCCGGATCGATCGGGTCGTTGGTGTCGAAGAAGTAGTCCACAACCGCAGTGAAGGCCGGAGCCGGACTGCCGGTATTGCCTGCGAACACACCCACGCTGTTCATCGTCATCACATGGCTGAAACCAAAAGCCTGGCTCGAGTTGAGTCCATCAAGACTGTATTCGCCCACCCACTGGTCACCGTTGCGCGCCAATCTCAGCCACAGCAGGCTGCCGGCGGGCACGGCCAGATTGGCCCGCACCGCAGGCGCGTCATTGACGAACGAGGCGCCGAAGACGCGCAGATTCACACCGTCGTTGAAGTAGTCGAACCGGATATAGTTGGCCGCGTCCTGCTGGACGATGATGCCCTGCATCTGGAAGGCCTGCAACGGCGTGGA
>JAJRWA010000184.1 GCA_024277025.1 Candidatus Krumholzibacteriota bacterium
AGGCCCAGGACAAGCCCCGCGGTGGCGGCGGCGGTGGCGGCTACGGTGGCGGAGGCGGCGGCCGCTGGTAAGCTGAGCTGTTGGCCTGTTGGCTGATGAATGGACCCCGTCGCTCTTTGAGTGGCGGGGTTTTTGTATGGTAGAGGCTGGCGGGTGCCCATGAGACCGGAGTTTTCCAGTTTGTCGTGGTTCTGTTATTGGGGGGAGGTCACAGACATGAGGAGGACCAGATGCTGACAGACCGTGCGGTGGCCTTTCTACGGCCGCTAACGTTCTCCGCGGCGGCTGAGTGCCGCTGCAGTGTCATCCCGCTCGCGGGGATCTACTGGGTTGACGAAATGCCGAATTTCCGTGCGCTGCGAGAATTGCCGAAACAGGATCAACACGGCATCTACCGTCTGTTCTCCATCCGCGAAGAGATCTGGGCCGGTTCACCGCCGGAGGGGGATGACAAGGTGTTTTGGGAAAACGCGAAGGCACAGGTTCCCCAATACGCCCTGTTCCAGCGCCTGGAATTGTCCGAGCAAGAGCGTGCCACCCGGGCCAGGGCCGAGGTCACGATCATGGAGACGCTTACCGCGGTTTTCTGAGGGGCGGCCGAAGTCCAGGTTGAGGACACCGAAGGAGGTCAGCGTATTGCGGCCCGTTTTGACCTGACGGATGAGGATGGTCCAGACATTCGCCCATAATCCATCACCGCACTACGGGCCCAGCTGTGGCCGGTTCGGTTTTTCGCGATTCCCCGCGGCGGCTGTCCTTGCTACCGTCAATTTCCCCCCAGCACCGCCCCGCCGGTCCCATCATGGACATAGGACCGCGGCCCCGCGAGGGTACCGACGAAGTCCGGATTACTGTTCTGGATCACGATCGTGCCGTTGGTGCGCGAATTGGCGATCGCCTCGGCGAGACCGGGATATGGAAACAGGATCAGTCCGTTGGCGGAACCCGACCAGCCAAACTGCACAAAGGTCCGTTCGGCGCGGAACAAGGCACACGCCGGCGCCGTGTTTTTGTGGGCCAGGGCATTGTGGGCCTCCTCCGGCAGGCCGAGCGGTTCCCCGGTCGGCACTCCGGCGTAGTCGATGTTCGGGTTGGTGAAGTAGGGAATGCGCTCGTAGCCACCCTCAAAGTGATCGTAGGCCATGACCGTGCGGTACCAGGCGTCATCCGCACCGACAAAGCGGCGGCCGTAGGCGTATGGGTAGGCCCCGTCGACGGAGACGTTCTCCCGGTTGTGGGCGCAGCCGCGATTGTGTCCCACCTCGTGCGCCAGGGACCAATTGTCCGTTGCACACTGGACCGAGACAACCGACATGGCCAGGCTCTCGAAGTCGGGGTTGACCTCTTCGGGCTGCATGACCGGAGCAACACCGCAGGTGGGCACATCGCCGACCAGGTCGCGTCCGTCGATGAGCACCGACACGAAGTCCGCGCCGACGCGGTCACGCATCACCAGCATGTCGTCCATCCTGCCGTCGTCGGGCGCCAGGAGATACCTGGCGTGGTCCGCGTATTCCCAGGCCGTGATTTCCTCGTAGTCGGTGAGCATGGTGTGGACCAGGCGCAGTTCCGAGTTGATGTCGCTGTTGGCGTAGGTCAGGTTGGCCGCGTCAACGGCCAGCTGCGCTTCGGCCCGGATGAAGTCCTCGCCGCCCATGACCGCCTCGGCCGCCGGTGTGAAGCCGATGATGATATCGTGGCGGCTGCCGTCGTCCGCCGACTCGCCGGCCTTGTCGGACATGGGGGATACCATGACAGGCGTTCGGTGGCGGATTCCCGCGACATCGCTCAGCGCCGCCGGGTCCAGGCCGGCGGCACAGGAACCCAACGCCTCGTAGTCCACTGCAGTTACCATATCGCGGCCCCCGGCACGACCCAGCCGGTAGGCCGTGCCGTCGCCGGGCTGGAAGAAGGCCACCGTGGCCCCGTTGTCGGTGTGACAAAGCAGGAAGAACGAATCCTCTTCGCCGGCAAACCGGCCCCGCAGGCTGGTCACGCCCAGGTTCGGCGGCGACACTTTCTCGATCTCGACAAGGTATTGCTTGCCATCCAGCGGCAACTGGAACTGCGGCGCACTCTTGGCCAGGAGGTCTGACATGACGGCCTGGTCGATCACGATTGCGTTTCCGTTATCCGACCACAGGACCCGGGCGGCAGCCGGTATGGCCGACACCATCATGATTGCAATTGCCAATAGCCACTTCATTTGATCGTCGCTTTCTCGCCCGGGTTGCTTTGCAGGTAGATCTGCTTGAGCATCAGGATACCGTTCTCGCTGTAGTCCCCGCCGGCAATGGACATGGTCATGCCGGGCTGCATGAAGTCGTAGGCCTCGGTCACGGTGTTGAAGGGATGGAGCAGGGTGCCGTCCTCGGCGCCGGTGTTGGCCAGGTCGACAAAGACATACGACAGCGGCCGGCATTCCCAGATGCCACGACCGTAGGTGACTGCCACCAGGTTCTGGCCCGCGTACCACAACAGATCCGTGACTTCCACATAGACCGGGCCTTCGCTGGACGTGTACCTGGGCGTGACGGACCAGTTCTGGCCCATGTCTTCCGAGGCGAACAGACCGATGTCCGTGCCCACGTAGATCCAATCCGGATCGGTCGGGTGGAAGGTCACGCAGTTGATCCCGACCAGGGGCAGGGTATGAGTCCCGGTGCCCTGGAGCGAAACCCAGCTTAGACCATTGTCCCGGGTCAACCAGACCCGGTCCGGGTAGTAACCGGACAGCACCACGAGCACCACGTTGGGGTCGTGCGGACTGATCTCGATATCAGAGACATGGGAATCCGGCAGCCACCCGCCGGAGGGGCTTTCCACGGAGGACCAGGTCTGGGTGAGGTCGTCGGAACGCCAGAGCGCCCCGTTCTGATAGCCGACCCAGGAAACCTGGGCGCCCACGGTCGGGCTCACTTCCGTGGCACTGCACTTGGAGAAGGTGTAGACCGGGGGCAGCGCTTCGTGCCAGCTGTCACCGTAGTCATTGGTGTGCCAGATGGATTTGCCGCCCGCGATCAGGTGGTTCGGGTTGATCTTGTCCAAGGCGAAGGGTGCGATGAACAGGGCCCGGGCAGGGTCGGTGGCGTCATCCAGCCCGTTGATGATGTATCCGTAGTCATCGCCCCCGTTGGTGCTGCGCTCCATCTTCAGATAGACATACGCGGCGTACATCCGGCTCTGATCGAGGGGGTCGATCGCGTTGTAGGTGCCGTCCCCGGTCGTTGCCTGGTACCAGTTCTGGGCGCCCTGGCTGCGGTAGTAGCGCAAGTCGTCGTTGTCCTGGGTCCCGCCCAGAATCAGGTCGCCGCCGGGGGAGACGTCGGCGTGGAAGAACTGGGTGATGCCCAGATTGTTGGCCAGATTCCGCCAGCCGTACGTCGCCGTAGTGGCAAAGCCGATTTCCGTGCGCTGAATGCCGCCGTCATTACCGAAGTAGATGGTGGCGTCGTTGTTCCCGTACTGGATACCCGGCACGATGACGTGTTGATCCGCGTGGGCCGACAGCCCGGTGTGATAGGCTGCCCAGTTGGACATGCTGTAGTAGAGTATGCCGCCATTGTAGCTCTTGTAGAGGTTGATGCCGCCAAACATGATGTTCTGCGTACTGCCGGGTTCCAGCCAGATGACATTGTCGTAAGTGCCCTGTTTGCCCAGATGATAGGGTGTCGCACGCTGTTCCCAGGTCAATCCGTTGTCGGCCGAGAGCCAGATTTCCCCCTGTTGGGTGGGATCCTCCGGCCGAGCGACGTCGCAGGAGGCATAGACGACATCATTGCCCACGCCAAACGAAAAGGTGGCGCGTCCGGGGTCCGCCGGCAGCCCGCCGGGCAGCCCGGTGGAGATCAGGTCCCAGGTCCCCGGATTACCCACGATATCGGATCGATAGCAGCGGTTTGTCGTGCTGGCCAGCACGATGCTGGGGTCGTCCGGATCCATGGCGACATCCGTGAACTGTTCGCCGGGCACGGCCAGGGTCGAATTCCAGGTCAACCCGCCATCCAGGCTGCGCCAGATCTCGCCGTCGCCGCCGACCGAGACCGCAGCCAGCAGGATCTGTCCGTTGGTCGGGTGGATGGCCAGATCATTGATGTACTTGGCGCCGGTAGTCGCGGCCAGTTGGTTCCAGGTCGCGCCGCCGTTGTTGCTCTTGAAGATGCCCGCGCCCGGGAGTCCGGAAGCCAGGCCCTCACCGGTTGCGGCGTAGAGGATGTTCGGGTTGCCGGGGTCAATCGCCATGGCGCTGACCGCCATTGAAGGCAGGAAGTCCATCAGGGGAAACCAGTCACTGCCACCGGTGA
Organism: Candidatus Krumholzibacteriota bacterium; assembly: GCA_024277025.1. Taxonomy (GTDB): domain Bacteria; phylum Krumholzibacteriota; class Krumholzibacteriia; order LZORAL124-64-63; family LZORAL124-64-63; genus JAGRNP01. The sequence goes on from JAJRWA010000184.1 coordinate 4,305, forward strand.
CCGTCTTCCAGACGCCACCGCTGGCCGCGCCGATCCACAGAGTATTCGGATCCGTCGGGTGGGTGATGATGGCCCGGATACGGCCGCCGATATTGCCGGGGCCAAGCCAGGTCCAGTCCCAGATGCCGGCGGATTTGTCCACCGCCAGGGCGGGCATCCGGTCGACTTCCTTGCGGGCCTTGAGCAGCAGCCCGGTGACCGTGGTCCCCTCCGGGTGCGGGCGCATCATGCGGCGAAACTCGGCGAAGCCGTCGGGATTGTTGGCTGGCTGGAAAGTGCCGTCCCGCTCGGCCTGCTTGCGCGCGATCCTGGCCTGTATGGCCTTGTCACTGATCTGGAGACCGGCCACTTGAGGCGTTGGGTTTGTGGTTCTGGTCCGTGGGAGTGATGTCAATCCGAGACCGACGATGGCTAGTGCCAGGATAGACAACGATATGCGTCGGGACGTAAACATGTCTGACTGCTCCCCATGTGCAGGGTGACCGATCCCGGCGTGACTCTACGCTGTGACAAAGTGAACACCAGATTTCCGCAAGGAGAGTTGCACAACCCAACCAAAGAACTATGGACGTCCTCCACCGCGTTGCCTAGTGTTGGGCCCCACACATTGAGACTTGATGAAGCCCAAGGATAGTCACGGCGATGCCCAACATCAGAAAGCCCTCATCGGCTCTTCTCGCTGATCTTGCCGGGGGATTGACCGGCGCGGTAGCGGTTCTTCCCCAGACAATTGGCCTGAGTGTGCTGCTGTTCACGTCCATGGGAATGGACGCCTCTGACGGCGCGGTGGCCGGCCTGATCGGTGCGATCGTCCTGTTGATTTCCTCGGGTCTGGCCGGGGCTACCACGGGAATGATCAGTGCGCCCAACGGCCCGGTGACGATCCTGCTGTCGGGTCTCGTCGTGAAGCTGGCTCCTCATTCTTCGCCGGCGGAGATTCTTGTCGTGCTGAGCGCGGTCTTGTTCTGCACGGGTGTTTTTGAAATCATCTTCGGCCTGCTCAAGGGTGGTGAACTGGTCAAGCTCATTCCCTATCCGGTTGTGACCAGCATGATTTCAGCCATCGGCATCCTGATGATCAAGTCCCAGATCGAACAGGTCACACCTGATCCGGCGGTGGCGGACTGGCGGAAATACATTCCCCTGATCGTGGCGCTCGTGACGCTCTTGTCCATCTACCTCGCGAAACGGGTCCTGCCCAGAATGCCCGGAGTCCTGGTGGGCCTGATGACGGGTGTTTTCGTTTTTTCACTGTTGATACGGGGGTGGGATAACCCCGATCCCCGTTGGGTGATCGGGACCTTGCCCAAGATTGAACTGGCTCGCATTGTCCACCGGTTCGACGGCGTGGACCTGCGGGCTCTGCCCTGGGAACTCATTATAACATCGGCACTTGCTCTCACGGTACTGGTGACGATCGACTGCCTCTTGACGGCCCTGGTGGCTGACAACCAGACCTCGCTGCGCCATGATTCGCGGAAGGAACTGGCGGCACAGGGTATCGGGCAAATGATCATCGGTCTGGTCGGCGGGGTCGGTGGTGGCGGGACCAAGGGCTCGACCCTGGCCAACACCATGGTCGGCGGCAGACGTTGGAGTCCGTTGTTTGCCGCCCTGGCTATTCTGGCCATGACCCTGTTCGGGCGAAATATCGGGGCGCTGCTGCCCCTCTCTGCGCTGTCGGGTGTGATCGTCTTCATCGGGGTGAGGATGATCAATATCGACATCCTGCTGTGGCTGAGGGACCGGCGGACCCGGGTGGATGCCATCAATGCCATTCTGGTCATTGTGGCCACCTTGCTTCTGGACGTCACCAAGGCCGTGGGGCTGGGCATGGTCTTCGCCGTTGTCCTGTTCCTGCGGAGGGAAGTGAAACGTTCCCTGGTACGGCGCCAGACCAATCTCTGTGAGTATCCCTCGCCGCGGAAGCGGAGTGAAAAGCACCAGCTCATTCTGGCGGAGCATGGCGACAAGGGTCTGCTGATGGAACTGCAGGGGGATCTTTTTTTCGCAACAACCGACCAGCTCTTCAGGGAAGTGTCAAAGGTTCTCGAGGGGCGTCTGGTCATAATCTTTCATTTCAGGAGAGTGTTGTCACTGGACATGAGCGGGATGATGCTTCTCTTGCAGCTGTCCCGACTCGCCCGAAAACAAGGGACCGAAATCGTTTTTTGCCATTTCCACAAACAACTGGGCTTTGGCAAGAAGATGAAGGAAGCCTTTGCCCTTTTTGAAGGAGAGGGCCAACGCCGGGTCAAGATCTTCCATTCCACCGCCCGGGCGCTGGAGTATGCCGAGGATCAGGTCCTGAAGAACGAGTACAAGGACAAGAACTACGGTATCGCCGATCCCGTGCCGTTTGCGGAGAACGATTTGTTGAAGGGATTCGCCGAGAAGGAGATACAGGCGTTGCTGGCCCTGTCGGTCAAGAAGGAATACAACCACAAAGAGGTTGTGGTGGCCAAGGGAGAGGACAGCAGCTCCCTGTATCTCGTGACTTCCGGTTTCGTGGAACAGCGCGTGTACAATGGCCCGGTCTCGTACAAGGTTCTGGCCAAGTATTCGCCTGGTACCTATTTCGGGAAATTGACCTTCCTGGACCCGGGGCCCATTGCCGCAACGTTTACCGCGATCGGCAAGACGAGAGTCAGCAAGATTCGCAGAGCCGATATCGAGAAACTGTCGAACGAGGGCCATGAGGAATTTCTGGCCGGCCTGCTGTTCTCCATCGGGAAAAGGCTTTCCCGGGAATCGGTGAAACTCATTTCCGAGATCAAAAGACTGGAAGCGTTGTAGGTCTCGTCTGCCAGGCCCGGGATTCGGGTTCCGGCGACGGCGGCCTGGTCAGTCCGGTTGTCATTGGCTAACCTGTTCGTTCGAGGTCATGTCCGCTGCCGTGGAGGTTTTCATGTTCCTGTGTCGTTACGCCAAGTTCGCGCTGGTCGTCCTGCTGTTGATTGCGGTTCAGGTTCGTGCCGCAGACGACAAGCCTTCTCGCCCCGGCCTCAAGCGTATTCCGGTTGATCCCGGCCTGATCGACGTGGGTGACGGCGATACGGTCACCATCCACTGGAGTGGGAACGACACCGAACGCGTCCGCATCCTGGGCATCGACACGCCCGAGATTTCCCATCAGTCCATGGGTTGGTACGATGACCAACCATACGGTCCGGAGGCGACGGCCTTTGCCGAGGGCGTCTTCGCCATGGCCGAGACCGTGGAGCTGCTGCGCGCCGCCGAACCCGATGGCTATGGACGCACGCTGGGCTATCTTTTCGTCAACGGGCGCAACTACTCGGTGCTCGTCGTTGCGGCAGGCTATGCGGTCGAGACCGTCAGTCACTACGGCGACAACGGGCTGCCCGCGGAAGCGGCAGCGGTGCTGGCGGCGTCGCGCGAGGTGGGGCCGGTACCGTTCGAAGCTCCGTTCCGGTTTCGGCGCCGCATGCGCGAGTTGAATGATTGGCGGGAGCAGCAGGAAGCAGCGGCAGCGGACGCTGAATGAGCGGCTGTTGCACGGGGTCGCCAGTCTACGTCATTTGATCAGCATCAGTTTCCTCGTCTCCTGCATACCATCGGCGTGGAACCGCACAAAGTAGGTGCCGCTGGCCACGCGCCGGCCGCTGTCGTCCCGACCTTCCCAGTCGATCGAATGGCGTCCGGCTGCCAGGTCGGTATTGACGAGCGTTGCGATGCGCCGGCCCATCAGGTCATGGATGGTCACCCGGGTCGGCGAGTCCCCTGCGAGAGAGAAGTCGATCGTCGTGCGCGGGTTGAACGGGTTGGGGTAGGTGCCGGTAAGCTGGGTAACCGACGGCAGTTCGGCTGTGTCCACGCCGGATGACCAATATTTGACGATCGAAATGTCGTAGTCGGAACTCTGGGTGACACCGGATCCGGTCTTCCATACGGCCAGGCAGTATTTGCCTGTTTCTGCCAGCTGGATCGTGAAGTCGAAGGCGTCGATGCCGGCGGCGATATCCACCCACGCCGCCGCCGTCCCGGCCAGAACATCGCTCTTGCTGCCCTGGACCAGATCCGGGCCGTAGAGCGACAGACCCAGGTCAAGCGACGGGTCACTGGCGATCACCTGGGCGACATAGCCTCCGCCCGTGGTGAACTCGATCTCGTACAACTGGACAATGTCCTCTGCACCCATGTTGAACGTGCCCACCAGGCCGTCGGGATCCGCCGGCAGGCCCACGCTCGCAGCCGTTGCAATCTGATATGAAGCACCGGTCGCAGCACCGGCCTGGACAATGCCCACATCGTAGGATTTGACGTACGTGTTGTGGAAATTCATCAGGACGAAGTCCGAGTGACCTTGTGACCACTGGGATGATGCCAGTGATACGTCGAAACCATCCCGGGCGTTGGGTGCCAGGTCGTGGAGGTTCAGGTCCAGGTCGGACTCGGCCCCCGGCAGAATGGCAACCGCGCCCCAGTAGTTGCTGATTCCCGACGGTTTCCAGCCGTAAGTCCGCTGTCCGTCGCAGTTGTACCACATGATTTCCTCGGAATCGAGATGGTCCCAACCGGCGGTACGGCCCGGCGGTTCAGGCAGACTCACGACCGTTGCGCTGGGAATGTAGGTCGGCTTCCAGATATACTGGGTGGCGTAGGAGTTGTTCCTCAGATCGAATTCGAGAACTTCACCCGTCGGGTCTATTTCCAGCGATATCGTGTGGCGCCCGCCGCGCACTGTTTTGGCTGTCGTCAATAGATTCGTGGTTACTTCGTTGGCGCCAAGCGAATAGTAGTACCGCGTATACTTGGCGATTCCGTCAACCAGCACTTGGGCTGAGAACGCGTCAGACACTGGAACCACCGAGTCATTGACCAGGCTGTAGTTATAGTAGGTCAGTGCCTGATCACCGAACAGGAGCGTCGGTTCCGGCGCCCAGACCGTCGTGGCGTCGGCGCTTGACCGAGGCACCAACGGGGCCGCCCAGTCAGTTGGTTGGTTGGTGGCCAGTTCCGGTGGCGTTTCAGAGATGACGATAGTGTAGCTCTGGCTCGTGAAGTCGTTCTGTGTTGGATCGCGCCAGACCGCGAAGGCATGGATGTTTTGCGCTGCCAGGACCGAATCGAACGTCATCTGGAGGCTTAGCGTGGAGTCGGTAACAGCGATTCCGTCGAAATCCATCAGGTTGCCGGAAGCAAATAGCTGATCATACCAGGTCAGCCAGATGGGACCCTTGACGTAGTCGTATTCCAGCTGCTCAATAAATACTGTATAGTTGGTGCCGGGAGAACCGGTGAAGGTGTACAGATCCATTCCTTCGTCCGTCCCGAGGTAGCCGGTGCGGACGACGCCTTCATTCAGGCTGATACCATAGGTCGCCTGGGCCTTGAAGCCGGCGGGCGTGTCTTCATTGGCGGCGATTATACCGACGTCGAAGTAGCTGGCTGGTCTGTTGTTGCTGTTGACCAGGACGGCATCCAGGTAGCCTGCAGGCCGGTTGGACGAGCCGATGTTGACCGCGAAGCCCGAGGTGGCATCGTAGCTCACGTTGTGCAGGCGGATATCCAGATCACCGGCAGACTCGGTCGACTTCACCCAGACAGCAGCCCAGGGACTGGGGGCGCCGGTAGACGTGGTGCGGATACGGTAGCCGAAGCAATTGTACCATTTCGTAATGCCATCTATCGAGCTCCAGCCACCGGTGCGACTCGGCGGCGATTCCGGTCCGTATATAGCTTCGTAGGTCATGATCGTGGGTTGCCAGATCCACTGTTTACCCCAGGCGTTGTTGCTTTCGTTGGACTCGGCGACAATTTCGTCATAGTCCGCCACCATGCCGAAAGTGTGGCGCCCGCCCCGAATATACAACGGCCCCTTATTGTAGACATGGTCGTGATCGCCCCAAGCCGGGATAGCGTCAGTGAACGAAGCGACTTCGTTGCCGTCGACCATGATCGACGAGGCGTGATCAGTGACGCTGATCTCCCCGTCGTTCGTCACGCAGGCGTTCCAGTAGGTACTTGACCCAATGGGATACGTGTCGGCCGGGACGACGAACTCCGAGGAGACATACCAGCTCTTGGGCACGACCGCGTAGTCCCAGTCGGCGGTCAATGGCTCTGGCCATAGGTCACTTGGCTGCGGATCCCGTATCGTGACGGGACCGTAACTCCGGTAACTCGACGACCAGTTGCCGGCCTTGTCCCTGGTGCGAACGGTGACGTAGTAGGCGCCGGGCGCAACCGGTGTCGATTGGATGGCGCTGAGTGTGTAGGGATGGGTCACTGTGTAGCCGGGGGCAATCGCAGAACCGGCATTGACTGCGAGACAATAACCATCAATACCCGAGAAGTCATCGCTTGAGCCAACAACTTTCACACCGATCGTATTGTCAGATGAGGTGGAGTACAAAGCGTGGGATGTCGAAGTCAGGTAGCCGGTGACCGCCGCGATCGTGTCGATCCCGGCGAAGCCATTGTTGCGGCAGACCTGCCAGAACTTTTCGTTGTAGGCGGGATAGTGGTCCTTGAAATCAAAGATGAACTGCCATGGGCTGATGGGGTTCTCGGTCCTGACAACTTCCAGAACCTCGGCTGGTGAGGCGGCCATGTCGGCGGCGAACCCTGGATAGGCCGAGTCGTCCTGGTAGAGCTCATTGGTGAGATCGTGGAGCAGGGCGGCAAAGGCCCCCTCGGTTCGCCAGGGATCCTCGATGTTCCCGGTCTCTCGGCAATTGCTGGCTGCGCCCCAGTATCTCGCGCCAATCGGGTTCGAAGACTCGTTGTAGTACCACTCCGTACACACATCATCGGCCAGCCAGTGGGGAAAGCCCTCGCTGAAGGCGACATTGGTGTTCTCGGGACACCAGCCGCAGTGGTGGCACTCGTTGCCCCACCAGCCAGGATCGTCACAGTAGGCGCCGAGATTGCAGTAATCGGCCTCGATGGTGCGGCCTTCCAGGTGAACGAAGTGGTGTCCGTACTCGTGGATGTGGGTGGCGTTTACCCAGGAAGCAATGTTGCGAATGAAGATGTCGGCCGTCGGGTTCCAGGTTGTCTTTTCTGCGTAGTAGGAGGCCCCCTCGCCGGTGGGCCACCACACGTCGAGGTAGGAGAAGGACGAAATCCCAGTGTGCAGCCGCAGGTAGTAGTTGGCCCGGGTCAAGGCATTGATGATGTTGAGGGCCCCGATGTAGCCGCCCTCTGCCACGGCCTTTCCATAGGATATCGTGTCGCCGGCGTAGGCCGTGATGGATGGCGAACGCCAGTAATAGACGTTGCGGTCAAACAGTTCGTCTTCCATGACGACGAAGGCGGCGTTGCCGGCCACGATCGTAAGGCCGAGTTCCATCGCCACCCCGTCCGGGGCCAGGAATGTGACCGAGAAGTCCCCCTCTCGGTCGGTGGTGGTTTCACCCATTAGAATTGAGGAAAGCCCGGTTCTCCAAAAGATGGATATCGAAGCGCCGTACACGGGGCGGAAGGTGCCTTCATAGTCGAACCCGGCCTTGCCGTAGACAGTAATCGGTTGGGCAGCTTGTCCGGCCGGCGGCTGAAATTTCTGGGTATTTTCGATCAGAAATAAGGGAAGCTTGTCCATGTCGACGGGGGGGATCAATTCCGCTTGATCAATGATCGGGGCCCCGGAGGCCTTTCCGGCGGAGACTACCTTCGCTGTGCAGTCCAGAGTGCCCCGAAGTCTGGCGCTTCGGACATTCCCCGGCGAAAGGTCCAGCTGTTTGGTGACGGACTGGCCGTTCACTTCGAACTTCAGCACCAGCATCTGCCAGGTTCCGTCCGGAGTCACGTCGAACGCCAGTTCGGCCTCCTCGCCGGTGGCGATAATCATGAACATGTTGCTGCGTGGTGTCACGGACCAGCCCGACCCTGACAGGACGACTGATTGCAGGGTGAGATCATCGGCTGCTGTGATGCCAAGTACCAGCCGCCCGGTCTGGTCCTTGGCGAGAGCTGTGGGCTGCTCCAGGACACGAACCTGAAAAGGGGCGTTGAGCACTGAGGACAGTGCCGTGTTTGCCAGACACAGCAACAGGGCGCTCAACCAGATCAGGCGAACCGGGGCGCTCATTCTGTCACCTCGGTTTCGGCCACGGGCTGTGCGAGTCTTTCTTTCAGGAGGGCTACCGCCTTGCCGATGGCCGTCGCCTGCTCCTGCCGCCCAGCCTGCACGGCGTAGCGGGCCTGCACTTCCAGGATAGCGATTTCTGTCTGCTGTTTCCTGGTGCTTACGTCCTTCTGGATCCGCAGGGCCTCGAGGTTGTCAGGCTGGCCCTTGAGCAGGGAGGTCAGCGCGGCGAGGTCGTTGCGTTCCCGGAGCAACACGTCCCGGATTTCCCGTTCCATGGGTTTCAATTGGAGAGCTTGTTCTGCGGTCAAACTGAGCAGGGAGCGAGATGGATTGTCCGGCGTGGCCGCGGATTGAGCCTGATCAGCAGCGGCAGCGGCCTGGGCAAGGAGCATGATCAGCGCCAGGGCAGCGAATATGATTCGGTAGCGGGCGGTAGACATTGCGGTCTCCTTGTCGTTGAACGATTGGATGGAACAAGGCCAGATCATGGAAACACCAAACCCGGAGGTGAGAAGTTGCACCGAACTGTGATATTTGGGGCGCTTACCCATTCCTTGATTATTATGACCTGCGATACTTCGCTGAATCCAAGAGGCTTCGATAGTCACCAATGGCTTCCCAAAGGACCGATCATGACCGACCTGACCAGCGCCGACGATATTGTGGAATTCATGAACAAGTTCTATGACGAGTTGCTGGCCGATCCGACCGCTGCGCCGGTTTTCGACGAGATCGACATGATGGCCCACATGCCGCGCATCGTGGCTTTTTGGGACAACATGCTTTTTGGCGGCGGCCGCTACAGTGGCTCGCCGTTTGAACGACACGTGCCGCTGGACTTGCAAAAGAAACACTTCGAGATCTGGTACGAGACATTCTGCCGGGTCCTCAATGGGCTTCACGCGGGGCCCAGGGCCTCGCTGCTGAAGGAGCGAGCCTATTCCATCGCCCATATTTTTTCGCATAAACTGGGATTGGAGCCACCGGAGATTCAGGCGGACGCGTAGCGCGGCAGGGAGGCGGCGGCACGGCACTAGATAGTTGGGGTGACTCAGACATCTCAAGAATCAATCCTGTAGTCGGGTTGATGCGGGCGGGATGGCAATCGCGCGGGTATTGACCAAATCTGGACGCCGCCGCCGTCCGTACTCAGCAGGCTCCCCGCCTGCCCTCTCGTACCCTGAAGTTTCTTTGTCCTTGTGTTTCTGATCCGGACCCCGCTTGCTCAGGCCGATCCCGGCCCGATCTGGAACCAGGGCGACGTGCCCAGCATGGTCTTGGTGGCTGACTTTGCCTCCAACCGGGGCCTTGAGGGTCTGTATTGGAACGATCAGGCCCCCCGTGAACTGGAAGCGATATCATTTGCCGGTTTCAGTGCTTTGGGGATGGTGCCATACGTGAGCGGTTCGTCGGCTGCGCTGCTCAATGCTCTGGAACTGAACGGCGACCAATACACGGTATGGTAAGGGAGGCCGCCGATTCCTCTCCGACGCCCACGGCTTCGGGGGCGAAGAGCGGCAGATTGTCGAGTACGCGGTCTACCACCGGGATGATGCGGGCCAAAGGTCCGCGCGGGAGCCTAGCCTGGCGGATTCATCGCTGACCGGGGGACAGGACTGCAGCGTCTTTCAGGTCGTGGCGCTGGACGATTGTACCGCGCCCACCGGTGCGTAGTTTTGGGAAAAGTCACGAAAATGAGATAAATACTATAAAAACACAAGGATATTAATCATCCCCAATGACCTTGCAACTGGTGCTATACAAGGCTTTGGTAAATATTGAAAACATAGAAATCAGTATTGACGCGCATTTGTGCGCCGTGTACTATCAGGAGGTTAAAAACACAATCACAAAATAAGGATAAAGTGGATGAAGCTGAACATTCTCGTCATCGCTCTCGTTGCCCTCGCACTCATCGCCTTTGCCGGCTGTGACCAGGCAACCGCACCACCCGGCGACATGACCGCCGACCAGACGCTCGAAGCACCCCAGGCCGGTACGCCGATCGAAGGTAGCTACATCGTCGTCTTCAAAGACCAGACCTCCCTCGATAAGAGCATGTCTTACGGGCAAGCCACGATGGAAATGAAAATGAACGCCGAAGCCGTCATGGTGAAACACCAGATTCGGACCGACGCGGTCGCCCACGTCTACTCGCGCGCCCTGGCTGGCTTCTCGGCCCGGATCTCGGCCGACGAGGCTCAGGCCCTTCGGCAGGATGACCGCATCGCCTACGTCGAGCAGGACATGCACGTCACTGGCGGCCCCGGCTATGGCGGCGGTGGCGGCAGTGTTCCGCCCGAACCGGATCCGGAAACGACCCCCTGGGGCATCACCCGCGTCGGCGGCGCCGTCAACTACACGGGCAGCCATGTGGCCTGGATTATCGATACCGGCGTGGACCTGGACAATGCTGACCTGAACGTGGACGCATCCCGTTCCGCCAACTTCATCGATCCTGATGTCAGCGCTGACGATGACAACGGCCACGGCACGCATGTGGCCGGTACGATTGCGGCCATCGACAACGACATCGACGTCGTAGGTGTTGCCGCCGGCGCCACCGTGATTCCGGTCAAGGTGCTGGATCGTCGCGGCAGCGGCACGACAACCGGCGTGATTGCCGGGATCGATTTTGTCGCGGCCAATGGCGCTGCGGGCGATGTCGCGAACATGAGTTTGGGCGGCGCCATTTCCGAGGCCCTGGATGACGCGGTTCTCGCGGCCTCCAGCCACGGTATCTACTTCGCGCTGGCGGCCGGCAACGAGTCGGACGACGCGAACAACCACTCACCGGCGCGTGTGAACGGAACCTACGTCTACACCGTTTCGGCCGGTGACATCAATGACAACTGGGCCTATTTCTCCAACTACGGCAATCCGCCGGTGGACTACTGTGCGCCTGGTTACAGCGTGCTGTCTCTGGCACCCGGTGGTGGCACCGTGTCCATGAGCGGCACTTCCATGGCCTCGCCGCATGTGGCCGGCCTGCTGCTCTCCACGGCTGGAAACATCCGGGGCGACGGAACCATCAACGGTGATCCGGACGGAAATCCGGACCCCATCGCCCACCGGTAGTTCCGACAGTATTGGTGCAAAGGGAAGCCACTCGGCCTGCGGGTGGCTTCCTTGTTGGTGGGCCATCTGCGCGGTTGACGCACCGCGGCTGCTCATCAACAATCAGCGCCGGGGGAATAGAATGCTGAGGAAGAAAATGAACATCAAGCCGGTTGCTCTACACTCCTGCCTGACCTTCGCGGTTTTTGTGGTGGCCTGCGGTGGCCTCCTGGCCAGTGATCTGCCACAAGCCTTCGCCAACACACCGCAGCCCGAGTACCGGGGCAAGGAGCCCCTGTCTTCGGCCGGCTATGTCCCGGAACTGATCGGTGAGGATGAGCACGGCAGCCTGGCCGAAGAGTTGCAGGGCCAACTTGTGGTTGCTTTGGGATACGATGACCTCGGGGAGGTTCGCCGGCTTCTGAAAGAGGGGGCTGATGTCAACCAGCCGCTCAGCGAGAACGGCCAAACACCGCTGATGGCTGCTGAGTCCCTGGCCATGGCGACCCTGTTGTGCGGTAACGGTGGCCGGGCACAGGCCCGGGATGCGGACGGAGGTACGGTACTGCACTATGCGGTCTCCCGCCCGGCTGCCCTGGACCTGGTGCGTTACTTCGTCTCTCAGGGGGCGGACATCAACGCCCGCGGCTGGGACAACGAAACACCCCTGTTTGCCACTGTTTCCTACTTCAATGAACGCGACCCGGCCGGATCGGCGGTAGTCTGGACCGGCGGGGATGCTGCTTCGAGTGAATCGGCAGACCGTGGACCGTCAGCCGGGGATGTTATCGCGCTGCTGGTGGAATTGGGTGCTGATATCGATGCCGTGGATGACTACGGCAACACCGTGCTGATGCAGTGCACGGTGGCGGATGACGGTGAACTGGTGGAGACGCTGCTGAAGCTCGGCGCAGACAAGGGACTTCGGAATAATGGAGGATCCACCGCCAAGGATATAGCCTACAATTTGGGGCGTCGATATATCCATCAATTGCTGGATTAG
>JAJRWA010000013.1 GCA_024277025.1 Candidatus Krumholzibacteriota bacterium
AGTCTATCACATCGGTGGGGAATTGCGCACCGCATCCTTGGCCCAGAGCGCCGATGGCCGCACCGCTGCCCGGTGTCAGGCACGGGCTGCCTGCTCGCAGGTGGTAGTCACCGCTGGGGGCTGAACAGTAAAGCGGGTCAGACGAGATATTGCCCGCAGCGCGCTGTTGGTCGCTCAGACCCGCTGGCCAGCCGGCACCACTGGTCCTGAATATATTGCTGCGCGCGAGCAGCGGCCGGCTATCGAGCACATCGAAGAGGGCCTTGTCGCTACCGGTAATGAGGCAGCCGGAGAGCGTGGGGTTGGCCCCGTCCAGACGAAGGACAGTACCTTCCCCATCGGCCGTGTTGCCGTCGAAGGTGCACTGCTTCAACTCGGGTGAAGTACCGGACAGAGCCAGAGCGCCCCCGGCGAGACCACCGGTGTTGAGGGCCAGAATACTGCCGCCCACCGTCGCGACAGTACCGGCGAGGCTGATGGCACCGCCGATATTTCCGGCATGGTTGTCCCGGAACAGGCAGTTGCCGATGGTGAGGCTGCCGCCGTTTCCGGCCAGGGCGCCGCCGGACAGATAGGCGAGGTTCGTCTGCAGCACGCAGCCGGCCAGGGACCCGCCACTGGCCTGCCAGTACAGGGCGCCTCCGTGGTTTTGTGCCTCATTGTCGACAAAACGGCACTGCTCGATTCGGGGGCCACCGCGGCCTCTCGTCGCGAGCGCGCCGCCTTGAGCGGCCCTGTTGCCGACGAAGAAACAGCGGGTGATGCGCGGGCTGGAGTCGACACACAATACGGCCCCGCCGCTGCCGTCATCACCTTGCCCACTGGCCAGGCCGCCGCGCAACGTGAAGCCGACGACGCTGGTCTTTTCGTCCGCATTGACGAACACGAGGCAACGGCCTTGCCGGCCCGCGTCGATGGTTACACAGCCCGGTTGCAGGGTGCCGGACCAGAGAGACACGCCAGGTTTTACCTGGATATCGGACTCATGATATGTGCCGCAAGACACCAGGATGATATCTCCGGCCCTGGCCCTGATCATCGCGCCCTTGATGGAGGGGGCGTTGCCGGGCACGGAAATCGTGCGCGCGACGCCGGTTGAGGCGAGCAGCAGGCTGAACAGAAAAACAGCGAGTTGAACAGTCGGCCTGATCGCCACCTGTGGTCGGCCAGCATCATTGCATCTGTACAAGATAGTTCCCTCAGTGATCTGGGTGGTCACGGCTTCCACACCGTGAGTGCTCCGGAATCATCCCCACGATTCCATTCGGCAATATATATTGATATCAAAACGGCCGCCTCCCGCTGGGCGGGAAGCGGCCGTTTGTCGGCGGACTTTGGTCCTTGCTAGCGGAAGAGAGCCTTCACGCCACCCCAGGACTCCTGGACAGTCGCCACGGCGCAGTCACCGTTGACGGTTGCCACGGGGAACTGCGGGCCACCGGTCGACTGGCGCAGTTCCTTGATGATGTTGTTGTCCGCACCGTCGAGGTACGCAGGCACCTTGTCGGGCAGGGAGTGGAAACGCACGCCATCGATCCAGTAGGTGACCGGCGTGGCCGTATCGGTGATCAGGAAATCAATGACAGCCACCACCACAGCCGGGTAGGTGTAGGGGTTGATCTGCGGCACAACCGTACCGACAATGTACTCGGGCGGCGTGGCCAGGTTGAGGGCCTGGCCCTGCAACTCAAGGTTGGTCATGAAGGCCGGGCCTTCCAGCCACATCTTGCACTCCCAGCCGCCGACGCCCAGCGGGCTCGTGGGGTGGGTGATGACCAGGAATGCCTTCTGGGCACCCACGTCCATGGTAATGCAATTGACGCAGGCGCAGGGGTCGAAGTACACACCGATGCCGTCGTCATCCGGATCCAACTGGGCAAACCCGCTGCTCGCCATCAGCAGAACACCAATCAACACAAGAGCTGTTTTTCTCATTGCTATCCCCCGTCGAAATTGTATTAACATGGTCGGGCAAGAACTACTGTCTTGACTCGAATGTACCCGATGCAAAAACATATGTGAAGTGTTTTTTTGCTGATTTTCCAAAAAAATAGGGTCAAATGGGCAATTTGTGGCCAAAAATCCGCCGGATTTGCACAAATGGCATATAATTGAACGCATTGGCGCGTCTCTCTTCTCCTTCCTCGGTTAATCGAACAATAACCTGTGTCATTGCTCGCGGTGCCACGAGGTGTTAGATTCCCCACTTCAGCATTTTTGGGGGACACACGTCTGAGGCAGAACCCTGGTTTTTGAGCTGGGAACGGCAGGAGAGAACTTTGGCGGATATTCGGCAACTGGCCCAGTACAGCCCCTCGGGCATCGAAGAAAAATGGTTTGGCGCCTGGGAAGCAGCCGGCCTCTTTGCCCCGGACGAGACTCTTGCCGCCGAGCCATTCGTCATCACCTTGCCACCGCCCAATGTCACGGGAATTCTGCACATGGGACATTGTCTGGGTGGTTCGATCCAGGACACGCTGATCCGGTGGGCCCGGATGCGGGGCCAGCCCACCTTGTGGGTGCCGGGCACCGACCACGCGAGCATCGCCACCGAGCAGGTCGTCACGAAGCAGATGGCGGCCGAGGGCCTGGACAAGCGCGAGGCCGGCCGGGACGTATTTCTGGAACGAGCCTGGCAGTGGAAGGAGAAGTCCCACTCCCGCATCACCGAGCAGATCAAGCGTCTGGGTTGTTCCCTGGATTGGAGCCGCGAGGCCTTCACCATGGACGAGACCCGCAATCGGGCGGTGACGACTGCTTTTCGGCGGCTCAAGGAAAAAGGTCTGATCTACCGGGACGTCTATCTGGTGAATTGGTGTCCGCATGACCTGACGGCCATCAGTGATGACGAGGTCGAGTACCGGGAGGTTCAGGGCAGCCTTTGGTATCTGCGCTACCCCTTTGCCGACGGAGAGGGGCATGTGACGGTGGCCACGACCCGGCCGGAAACTCTCTTTGGTGACGCGGCTGTGGCGGTCCATCCCCAGGACCCCGCGCGGAAACACCTGATTGGCCGGATGGTCAAACTGCCGCTGACCGACCGGGAGATTCCCATTATCGGGGACCATCACGCTGATCCGGAAAAGGGCACGGGGTTCGTGAAGATCACGCCCGCCCACGACCCCAACTACTTCGAGGTGGGGCGGCGGCACGATTTGCCCCAGATCATCTGCATGACGCCCTCAGCCATGATGAACGAGAAAGCCGGCCCGTTTGCAGGGCTGGACCGGGACGCCTGCCGCCAGGCGACGGTGACCGCCCTGGAGGAAGCCGGGCTGCTGGAAAAAGTGGAGAAGCATGTCCACCAGGTCGGGCACCACGACCGCTGCGGCACCGTGATCGAACCCTACCTGAGCAAGCAGTGGTTCCTGAAGATGGAGAGCCTGGCCGAGCCGGCGATCAAGGCGGTCCAGGAGGGGGACATCCGGCTGTTTCCCGACCGCTGGGTGGGCGTGTACAACAACTGGATGGACAACATCCGGGACTGGTGCATCAGTCGGCAGCTGTGGTGGGGGCATCGGATCCCGGTCTGGTATTGCGACGGCTGCGGGGCTGAGATCTGTGCCGGGGACACGCCGGATACCTGCCCGGAGTGCGGCGGTGGACAACTGACCCAGGACAGCGACGTGCTGGACACCTGGTTCTCGAGCTGGTTGTGGACCTTCTCGCCTTTGGGCTGGCCGGACGAGACGGCGGACCTCAAGAAGTACCACCCGACCAGCGTGCTGGTGACCGCTGCGGACATCATTTTCTTCTGGGTGGCCCGCATGGTCATGGCCAGTTATGAATTTCTGGGCGAGAAGCCTTTCGGCGAGGTGCTCTTTACGGGCATTGTCCGGGATGAGCAGGGACGCAAGATGAGCAAATCCCTGGGCAACAGTCCCGATCCCATCGACTTGATGGACAAGTTCGGCGCCGATGCCCTGCGCTGCAGCCTGGTCATGCTGACGCCGACGGGTCAGGACATCTTCTTCGACGAGGCGACCCTGGAAGTGGGGCGCAACTTCTGCAACAAGATTTTCCAGGCGACGAAGCTGGTCCTCGGTTCGTGGGACGAGGCCGGCCTGCCGGCGGAAATCGAAACAGGCCAGGGCGCGCCGCGCACCCTGGACATCGCCGACATCGTAGCCGACGGGGCCTGGGAGCAAGCGCCTGCCGCGAGTTTCAATGCCCTGTGGCAGGGGGTTTTCGGCGGTGAGCTGCCAATGACGGTGGGTGACGGCGATCTGCAACTGGAGGACCGCTGGATTCTCAGCCGACTGCACACGATGATCGCCGGCTGTGACAACAACATGGGCAAACGGCGCCTGAACGACGCGGCCTACGAGGTGTTCAATTTCTTCCGGCACGAGTTCTGCGACTGGTATCTGGAAGCGATCAAGCCGCGCATGCGCGACAGCGAGCAGCAGCAGACCGTTCTCGGTGTGGCTGTCTTGATCCTCGGTTTGAACTACAAGCTCCTGCATCCGGTGATGCCGTTCATTACCGAGGAATTATGGAGCTGGCTGCCGCCGTCCGGTGGTTTCATCATGAACTCCTCGTTCCCGCAGTTCAGCGGCGAGGTGCCGTTCACCGCCGATTGCAGGGCCTTCGAGGAGATCCAGGAGATCGTCGGCGTGATCCGCAATCTGCGCAACGAACTGGGCGTGCAGCCGGGACGACGGGGCCGCGCCCTGTTGCGGGTGCCGACTGCGGCGGCGCGGACAGAATTGGCGCGGGGGGCCGACCTGATCGCCCTGCTGGCCAAGATGGAGGTCGTTGAAGTAGTGTGTGGGGGTGAGGATCCGGCTCAGGCCGGGGTTGGCGTCGCCGGCACGGTCGAGATCTTCCTGCCCATGAAGGGGCTGGTGGATCTGGAGAAGGAGAAGGCCCGTCTGGCCAGGGAAGTGGGCAAGATTGAAGGTTGGCTCAAGGGTTGCCGGGCCAAGCTGGCCAACGAGAAGTTCACGGCCAATGCCCCGGAGCACGTTATCCGGCAGCAGCGTGATCTGCTGGCGGAAAACGAGGCCAAGGCAGTGCGGATACGAGAGCGCATCGCAGCCCTGGACGTCTAGCCGGCCAGCCGGCGTGGACCAAGGAGATACGGATGACGGAACATCCCCAACTGGAAACACCGGGCAGCCGCCTTCGCGAGGCCCGTGAAGCGCGTGAGATCTCACTGGCCGAGATGTCGGAGCTGACGAAGATTCCGCCGCCGGTTCTGTCAGCCATCGAAGCGGACGAGTATCACAAGGTTTCCGGCGCGCTGTATATCAAGAGTTTTCTGCGGTCGTGCGCCACGGAGCTCGGCCTGGATCCGGAGGAGATCCTCGATCTGTACGGGCGGTTCTCCGGCGAGATCAGGCCCAACGCTGGAGCGCCCAGCGCGGTTTGGGAAGAAGAAGAGGTGCAGATCACCCATGTGGGGCTGCCGTGGCGGAGCATTGCGCTGGTTGGGTTGGCCTTGATCCTGGTGGGGATGGGGGCGCTGACGCTGATGCGCGGTGGCGACCGCGACGAGTCGACGGGTCCGGTTGTGGCGAAGACGGACAACCCCGGTCCCGAATCATTGACGGCCGGCAACGCGGCCAGTCAGGAGGCGATGCCGGTGACGGAGACATCGGTGTCCGGGCCGGATACCCTGGCTGGCGGCTGGGTGGACAGCCGGGATGCCGGCCAGCCGGTGGCACCGGTCGCGACTGGCGGGCGGGCCACGCCCAAGGTGTCGGCAGCGAGGACCGCCTTGCCTTTGCCGTTGGTTGGCGGGCCCAATCTGGTCTTTGCCGGCGGCACGCAGAAGCCGGTGGTGGTACGGATCATGTGCGACCGACCGGTGGCCGTGGAGGTCAAGAGGGACGCTGAGACCTCGTTTGCGGGCGCCGTTTGGCCGGCTGCCGGGGCAGACCCGCCGCCCCTGCCGTCGACCGGGATCGTGCCGGGGCGGGTGTATGCCGTTCGGCGCGGCCTGGTGATCTACTGGGGAGCGGATGACCACCTGAGCCTGCGCATGGACCGCACCGACGGCGTGGAAGTGGCGCTCAACGGCATGCCGCGCAGTATCCGCAACCTGCGTCCCGGCCGGGAATTCCTGCTCGATCTGTCGGGCGAGTAGTCAATTGCAACCAGTGGGATGACCATGGGCCAGTTCAACCTTGTGGCGCCGTTCAAGCCGACCGGCGACCAGCCGGCAGCCATCGCCGAACTTGTGGCCGAGGTCCGGCGCGGCGCCCGGTTCCAGACCCTGCTCGGAGTCACCGGCTCTGGCAAGACCTTCACCATGGCCAACGTCATTGCCCAGTTGGACCGCCCCGCCCTGGTCTTCAGCCACAACAAGACCCTGGCCGCCCAGCTCTATGGGGAATTGAAGGCTTTCTTTCCGGACAACGCCGTCGAATTCTTCATCTCGTACTATGACTACTACCAGCCCGAGGCCTTCATTCCGGCGACCAATACCTACATCGAGAAGGACACGAGCATCAACGACTAGATCGAACGGTTGCGGCTGCGGGCCACCTGCAGCCTGCTGACCCGGCCGGATGTGATCGTGGTCGCCAGCGTGTCGGCGATCTACGGTGTCGGCAACCCCGAGACGTTCCGGGCCCGCCGGATTCCCCTGCGGGTGGGACTGGAGCTCGAACGTGACGAGTTGCTGCGGCATCTGGTGTAAATCCGCTACGCGCGCAACGACACCGAGCCGACTTTCGGCACTTTTCGGGCCCGGGGCGACACGGTGGAGATTCGCCTGGCCTTCGAGGAGCGGGTGCTGCGCGTGGAATTTTTTGGTGACGAGATCGAGTCCCTGGTCTGGGTCGAGCCCCTGACCGGCCGCTCACTGGGAGCGGCCGACAGTACAGTCATCTACCCGGCGACCCAGTTCGTGACCGGCAAGGATGGCGTGGGCGCGGTTGTCGACGAGATCGGGCGCGACCTGGAAGTTCGCCTGGGCGAGTTGGACGAATTGGGCAAGCCGCTGGAAGCGCAGCGCCTCGCTTCGCGGACGCGCTACGACATGGAAATGATCCAGCAGATCGGGCACTGTGCCGGTGTTGAAAATTATTCGCGGTATTTTGACCAGCGCCAGGCAGGTGAACGTCCGGCCTGCCTGCTCGACTATTTTCCCGAAGACTACCTGATGATCATTGACGAGTCCCACGCGACGATCCCGCAGATCGGCGCCATGTACCACGGCGATCGGTCGCGCAAGGCGAATCTGGTCGAGCATGGGTTCAGGCTGCCCAGCGCCCTGGACAATCGCCCCTTGCTCTTCGACGAATTCGAGCAGATGCTGCCATGTACGGTGTTTGTGTCGGCCACGCCGGCGGACTATGAGTTGGAAAAGTGTCAGGGCGTGGTGGTCGAACAGGTGATCCGGCCCACGGGCCTGGTCGACCCGCCCATCACGGTGCTGCCGGTGCACAACCAGGTCGACGATCTGCTGGAGAAAATCAGGGTCGTGACCGCGCGGGGCGAGCGCACCCTGGTGACGACCCTGACCAAGAAGATGTCCGAGGATCTGACCGACTATCTGGCCCAGGCCGGGGTCAAGGTGACCTACCTGCATTCGGACATCACGGCCCTGGACCGGATCGAGATCTTGCGCAAGCTGCGGCTGGGCGAATGCGACGTGTTGGTCGGGGTCAACCTGCTGCGCGAGGGCCTGGACTTGCCTGAGGTTTCCCTGGTGGCGATTCTGGACGCGGACCGGGAGGGCTTTCTGCGGTCGGAACGCAGCCTGATCCAGACCTCCGGCCGGGCCGCCCGCAACGTCAACGGAGAAGTCGTGATGTATGCCGACCGGATCACGCGCTCCATGGAACGGGCCATTTCCGAGACGAATCGGCGTCGCAAGCGGCAACTGGCCTGGAACCAGGAACATGGCCTGGTGCCGCGATCGGTGACCAAGAGCCGGGAAGAGATCCTGCAGCAGACAACGGCCGCCGGCGAACGCTCGGCGGAGCCGGCCGTGATCGACGACAAACCCTGGGAATCGGTTGTCAAGCATGACATGTCTCCCCGGGAGATGGTGGTGATGCTGGAACAGGCGATGCAGCAGGCCGCCAAGGAGCTGGACTTCGAGAAGGCGGCGGTCCTGCGGGACCGCATCGAGGATCTGAAAGCCCAGTGGGGCATCGGCGGTCCGCCGAAGGAGTGAGCATGAATCCAGACGTGGAAATGTCCTTTCCCCGGGAACCCTGGCTGCGGGCCCTGGTGGCCCAGAGCCTGGCCGAGGATATCGGCTCGGGTGACGCTTCGGTCGCGGTGCTGGGCGCGGGGCAGGCGGTGGTCAGCGGGGTCATCGCAGCGCGCGAGTCGGGCCACGTGGCGGGACTACCCTTGTTGGACCTGTTGTTTGCCGAGTTGGATCCTGCCATGCAGGTGGTGCGGTTGTGTCCTGACGGGACGGCAGTGAGTCCGGGGCAGGCCGTCGCCCGGCTGACTGGTCCAGTGGCCTCGCTGTTGACCGGCGAACGGACTGCGCTGAACTTCCTCCAGCATCTGGGGGGCATTGCGACCCTGACCGCCAGGTATGTGGCGGCGGTGGCGGGGACTGCCTGCCTGGTGCTGGACACGCGCAAGACCCTGCCGGGCTACCGGGCTCTGGCGAAGTATGCCGTGCGCTGCGGGGGCGGGCACAATCACCGGCTCGGGTTGTTCGATCGGGTGATGCTCAAAGACAATCACTGGGCGGCGGCGGCAGGTGCGGTTGGTGACCTCGTTGGGCGCTAGCGGCGTCTGTATCCCGACCTGGCCATCGAAGTGGAAGTCGACACCCTGGACCAACTGGCAACGGTGCTGCCCCTGGGGGTGGAGTGGGTTCTATTGGACAATTTCAGTTTCGCAGACACCGCCCGGGCTGTGGCCCTGCGTGATGAGATGGGCGCCCGAACCCGGCTGGAGTCGTCGGGGAACGTGAATCTGGAAACGATCGCCCGGTACGCGGCCGCCGGCGTGGATGCGGCTTCGGTGGGACGTTTGACCCACTCGGCTCCCGCCCTGGATCTGGGTCTGGATCTGGACGAATCATGAAACGGCGCCCGGGCAAGACCAAGGTCCATCGCGACTGGTTCGGGTTGGCCGGATTTCGGCCGGGCCCCCGTTTTCTGCGTGAGGGGGGGCGCCTCTATCTGCTGGAATCGGTCGGCAGCACCAACGATTTTCTGCGCGGGCGCGGCAAGCCGGCCGAGGGGCGGTTCTGCAGTTGGGACGGCTGGGGTTGGCGCGCCGAAGAGTTGCGGTCGCTGCCGCCGGTGGCGGCGCCGCAGCCGGGTACCGTTGTGGTTGCTCACCGGCAGACAGCCGGGCGGGGCCGACAGGGGCGCAGTTGGCGGGATTGTGGCGGACTCCATCTCTCGGTGGTCGTGCCGCCGCACCGGGCGGCCCTGGAGCGAGGCTTTTCGGTTTGGCTGGGTCTGATTACGGTGCTGGTTCTGCGCGAGGAGTTCCAACTGGACGCGCGTCTGAAGTGGCCCAACGATATCATGGTGCGAGGGAGAAAAATCGGCGGCATCCTGCTGCAGCGCAGCGGACCGGTCCACGATCGCCTGGTGGTGGCCGGCCTGGGTCTGAATCTGGATACGGTCCCGGACGGCTTCCCGGCCGCGCTGCAGGGCGCGGCCACGAGCTACGCGATTGAAACGGGGCAGGAGATTCTGGCCGGCGAGATCGGCGGTCGCCTGATTGCCCGGGTTGAAGCGGAACTGGACTGTTTCGAAGCGGAGGGATGGGGGCCGTACCGGCCGGCACTGTCCCTGCTGGACAGCCTGCTTGGGCACGATGTGAGGCTGGCGGTGGGCGAGCAGCTCCACACCGGCCGGGCCGTCGGCATCGACGACGGCGGCCGTCTCATTCTGGAAGCCGCAGACGGTGGTATCGCGATCTTTCACGCCGGGGATGTGCATCTGCTGGCGGCCCTTGACGGTGCAAAGGAGACCGAGTGAACGCCCTGAAAGCCCTGCTCGTGGACGCGGGCAACACGAGAATCCAGGTCGCCGGCTGGCGGGGCGGCGGGCAGCATCCGAGGTTGACCCGGCAGGTTTGCGATCCCGGGCAAGGGACGCCGACGCCGCTCGATCGGGTGTTGGGTCTGGCCACACCCCCGGCTGCCGAAGCGGAGCAACTGCTGGCCGCTCTGACCGCAGTGCAGGCCGAACACCCCGACCTGCCGGTCGTCTTGACGGCCGTTGTCCCGCACGTGGCCGATCTGATCCGGTCTGTTTGGGATGATGTGCTGGTGGTTGGCCACCTCAGCCCGCTCCCGTTCAGGCTTTCTTTGCCGGATCCGGCGGCGATTGGGCCCGATCGCCTGTGTAATATGGCCGCCGCCGCCGCCGCGGGTTTCGACTCGGCCCTGGTTGTGGACGCGGGCACTGCGACCACGTTCGATCTTCTGCTACGGGGAGAATTTGTCGGGGGCCTGATCGCGCCGGGGATGGCCCTGGGCAGTGCCTGCCTGGCTGAAAGGACGGCGCGGCTTTCGTCAGTACCTTTTGTCCCTTGTCCGCTGGTTCCGGGCCGGGATACTGCGGCGGCCATGCAGGCGGGGGCTTTCCACGTCGGTGTGGGTGGCGTTGAGACCGTGATCGAGGACCTTTGCCGGCAGAACGAGCCGCTGCCCGTGGTCGTTACCGGCGGTCTGGGGCGGTACCTGGCCGCAGCGGATCGGGTCTGGGATGTGGATTGGACCTTGCGTGGCGCCGCGGTCCTGGCTGGACTCGACTGACCGCTTCCTTTT
Organism: Candidatus Krumholzibacteriota bacterium; assembly: GCA_024277025.1. Lineage (GTDB taxonomy): Bacteria > Krumholzibacteriota > Krumholzibacteriia > LZORAL124-64-63 > LZORAL124-64-63 > JAGRNP01. Next base: position 10,712 of record JAJRWA010000013.1, read on the forward strand.
GTCATCTGCTTGAAGAATTCCAGTAAAGACCCTTGCGGAACATCCGATAAACCCAGTGCAGTATACCAAGTAGCCGGGGCGGCCGCGGGGCCGGATCCGGTGTTGCCTTCAGCGGAAGCGGGATCAGCGTGGATCTCAATGATCGTGAACTGTTGGAAGAGCTTATCATCGAGTCGCAGGAGCACCTGGCGACCCTGGAACCGGACCTGCTGGCCCTTGAGAAGCAGCCGCCGGCTGAAGAATCGTCCGAGTTGGTCAACCGGATTTTCCGGGGCATTCACAGCATCAAGGGTGGTTGCGGCTTTCTGGGCCTGACCACGATCCAGAATCTGACCCACGCCATGGAAAACGTGCTGATGAAGGTGCGGTCCGGAAAGCTGGAAGTGACTCCGGTCATGGTCGATGTGCTGCTGGACGGCACGGATCGGGTCCGTGAGATGCTCGATGATATCGCCAACGCCGAGCAGATCGATGCCGCCGATATCTACAGCCGCCTGGAGCCGTTTCTGGCTGCCGAAACGACGGCCGAGAGTTCTGCTGCCGGGCCCGCTGCCGAAGCGCCCGCACCCACCGAAACGGCTACCCCCAAGACCTCCGGGTATATCCCGCTGGGGCCGCCGCCGGCCAAGCTGGTGTCCGAGGAGCCGGAGGTGCTGAACGAACCCGCTGCCCAGGCGCCGGTGCCGGAACCGCCGAGACCAGCGGCCAAGGCTGCAGCCGCCGTGCGCGGCACCGGGCATGATGTGCTGCGCGTCAAAGTGGATCTCTTGAA
>JAJRWA010000014.1 GCA_024277025.1 Candidatus Krumholzibacteriota bacterium
CCGCGGTTGGCGGCCGGACTGGCCGGACTCGGATGCAGGACGGTGCCGATGTGTTGCGGTCGGTGAGCGGCTGCAGGCCGTTCCGCCTTGGCGCCGAACAGGGCCTCGAGCTTCTGGCGGGCAAAGCCCCCGACGCCGACAACCCATTCCGGTTCATACAGATCCACCAACCGGCGCAAACGCTCATCGCAGGCCGCGAACAGCGGCGCGGTCTCGGCGGCTGGCAGCTTGTCCGGCGTGCGGTTGCGCGCGCTTTCTTCCATGAAGACCAGCGGGCAATAGTTCACCACGAAGTGCTGGGCAAAGAAATTTTCCGCCGTGCCGAATTTTTCGGCGAAGAAGCCCCACAAACGCCGCCCGCTGACCTCCGCGCGGGGACAGGCCAGGCCCTGCACCGGCCGCTTGGGGTGTTCGCGGCTGGGACGTTCCACCTCTCCAGCCAACCGCATGAAGTCGCGCACGGCGGCAATCTCGCCAAAGGGCACACCGGTCTGGACCATGCCCCAGGGGCCGGGATTCATCCCCATCAGCAGCACGCGGCGCGGGCTGTTGCCCCATGTCTCGACGTAGCTACTGTGCATTCCCCAGGCGTAGACGAGGGGGTTGTAGACCCAGGCCACGGGGTCGGCGAACTGCAGTTGGTTCACCGCGTCACGCAGGGTGGCGGTGGCGGCCAGCACATCGTCGGCGAGATCGTGGGACACGGGGCGCTCATTTCGTCGAGGGGTAGGTAGCGACCTGCGAAGTAAACGGCATCGTTGCGGTGGGATCAAGTCCGGAGGGGCGCCGGGACAATCCCCTGGTGCCGCGGATAGCCTTTCTCTTGCCGGATCACGCCGCCAGCCATTGGCGCATTCGCACAACAATCATCGCGGCACAGGCGACTCATTGTGATATGGTCACGGCCAGCTACCCCAACCCCACGCCGAACCGGAGCCGCCATGCTGAAGATTGCCGCCACTGTCATCGCCTGCCTCCTGCTGCTGTCCGCTTGTGGTCCCGCCGATCATACGCCCCCTGCCGATCTGGTCTTCACCGGCGGCGAGATCATCGGCGACCAGCCGGCCACCGCGCTGGCTATCCGTGGCACGCGCATCGTCGCCGTTGGCGATGACGACGCCATCGCGGCCTTCGTCGGTCCGCAAACCCACCTCATCCAACTCGACGGCGCAGTCGTTTCGCCCGGCTTCAACGACAGCCACGCCCACCTCTACGGCCTGGGCAAGTCCCTGGGCCAGGTCGACCTGATGGGCACCGCCTCAATCGCCGCGATTCTGGAACTCGTGCGCCAGGCCCACGCCGAGCTGCCGCCCGGAACCTGGTTGGAGGGGCGCGGCTGGGACCAGAATGACTGGGCCGTGCAAGAGTACCCCACTGGGGCCCAACTGGACGCCGTCACCGGCCCGCGGCCGACCGTGCTGCGCCGGGTAGACGGCCACGCCGCCTGGGTCAACAGCGCCGGCCTGCAGGCGGCCGGGATCACCAGGGCCACGCCTGACCCCAGCGGCGGTGAAATACTGCGCGACAGCCAGGGACAACCAACCGGTGTCCTGATCGACAACGGCGTCGAACTTGTCACCGGCATCATGCCCACGGCCGACCCGGCCGAGGTCGAACGGCGGGTCAAACTGGCCATCCGGCATTGCTGGAGCCAGGGCGTGACCGGCGTGCACGAGGCCGGCGTCTCCTGGCAACGCGCCCAGCTGTATCAGCGGCTGGCGGCGGCCGGCGAACTCGACCTGCGCCTGTACGGCATGTACGACGACATTCCGGCCACCCTGGATTCGGGACTGGCCGCGGGTCCGCTCTATTCGGCGGACAGCCTGCTGACGATCCGGGCCATCAAGTTGTACGGCGACGGCGCTCTCGGCAGCCGCGGTGCGCTGCTACTGAACGACTATGCCGACCAGCACGGCCATCACGGCCTCGCCGTGACGTCAGCCGAACATCTGCGTGAAGTGACGCGGCGCGGCGCGCGGGCCGGCTTCCAGCTTTGCACCCACGCCATCGGTGACGGGGCCAACCGGCTGGTGTTGGATATCTATCAGGAGGTGCTGGCGGAAGTACCGGGCCGGGATCGCCGCTGGCGCGTCGAGCACGCCCAGATTCTGGCCCCGCAGGATGTGCCCCGGTTCGCCGAACTCGGCGTGATCGCGGCCATGCAGCCCACCCACTGCACCAGTGATATGGATTGGGCCGGCGAACGTCTGGGCCGCGAGCGCCTGACCGGGGCCTACGCCTGGCGCACGCTGCTGGACACTGGGGCCCACGTCTGTTTCGGCACCGATTTTCCGGTTGAGCGGGTCAACCCCCTGGACGGTCTCTATTCGGCCCGCACCCGAACTCACCACGACGGCACGCCTCCCGGCGGCTGGCAACCCCAGGAGCGGCTGACGGCGGCCGAGGCCCATGAACTGTACACGGCGGCTTCGGCGTACGCGGCCTTTCGCGAGAACGATCTGGGCCGGCTCAAACCCGGATATCTGGCCGATTTGACCATTCTGGACGGGAATCCGGCCACCTGCCCGGACGCCGACCTGCTGACGATGCAGGTGCTGCACACGGTGGTCAACGGCGAACTTGTCTATTCCCGCTGAGGGAACAAACTGGCGCCACGGCCATATTCCCCTACTTCTACGGTGTAGTATCGGCTACATTCAGCATCCACCACCGGCTTGATTCCCGGTTTTTCCAATGCCGGCCCGTGACCGGCCCTGACAGGAGAAGACGATATGCGCTTGCTCACCCGAAAAGACCTGGTGACCCTCACAGGTGTGCTGCTGGTCTATGTCCTCGGCCTGGCCGGCACCGCCCTGGCCGCAGCGCCCGCCACGTTCGACGAAGCGCTGGCTCTGGCCGGCCAGGACAACAAGGTCCTGATTGTCGATTTCTTCACCGATTGGTGACCCAGTTGCAAGGCGTTCGCCCGTGCGGCGAAAGAGAACGAGACGATCATGTCGGCCATGCAGGAATTCGTCTTCTACCAG
>JAJRWA010000015.1 GCA_024277025.1 Candidatus Krumholzibacteriota bacterium
AATGCGGTAGGCGATGTGAAACTCCGGCGGCGTCAGAATCACCAGAACCGGCTTGATGACAATGGCCATGACCAGGCCGACCCAAGTGATGATAAAAAAGAAATAGGTGAACATGCGCGCGATCGTCTCCGGTGCGCCGGGTTGGTCGGCAATCTCAAATCGGCGGGTTTCCCACGATTTCATGAAAGGCTGAATCACCATCATCGAAATCAGCACCGGAAACTTGTAACCCATCTCCAGAATACCGACGGATTCCAGATTGATCAGCCCCTTGGCCATCACCCTCTCGACCTGGCGACCGATCCACGATGCGATCGAGCCCGGCATGAGCGGCAGCAGGAAACGGCGGATCGTCGCGGCGATCTCCCGGTCGAATTTCGTGCCGCAGCCGCGCCAGGCGATGCCCACAAACACGGCGCAGCTGAGCGCGTTGACCACCAGCGAGCTGATGAAATACCCGTCCAGCCCCAGGCCCCGGATCAGGATCAGGTAGATGTTCAGAGAGAGCCCGACTAAGAGCCTCATCAGGCTCAAACTCGCCATCAGCGTCGACCGGCTGTGGATCAACAGCCAACTGCTGGCCGATTGCCCCATCATGTCGAAGTTGAAACTGAGCAGGGCCAGAATCACCAACCGGCTCAAATCCGCATCGTCGATCAGGAAGGCCGCGATGGGGCGCGAGAAAACCATCGCGGGGATGGTCAGCACCGCCGTCGTGACCCCGATCAGAATGATCCCGGTACTGACGACGACCGGTTTGCGGGCCGGATCCTTCTCGTCGTGGTACAGCCGGATGATCGAACCCTGCAGACCGTAGACCAGCAGGCTGAGCAGGAAACCCAGCGCCATGTCCAACATGCCGATCACCGCATAGCCGTGGCCGCGCAGCACATGGGCGTAGAAGGGCAGCATGATGAAGCCGATGGCGCGGCCGGCCATGGCGGCGGCGCTGTAAATGGCAGCGTGCTTCATCGTGGCGCGCGTGGTGGTCATCGGCGGGCGCATCCCTTTCGGATCGGTCCGGGCGTTGGTCGGGGAATTGGTTGTCCTGAGATAGGTTCGGTGAAAACGGCTGTCCCTTGACTGGCATAATCAGATCTGGTCCCGAATTGCGCAAGAGTTCTTCCGGCGGGCTTTCAGAACGGTGGGCAGGGCTCCGGGCGGGTCTGCCGGGCAACGCTAGCGGGAAGACGGGCTGCCCGCTTTGACAGCCAGGTTCTCGTACCAGATCACCCGTCCGTGGGTCCAGCCGATGGAGATGATGTCCAGATCGCCGTCGCCGTCGAGGTCGACCACCTGGGCCCCGTCGTGGTGCTCGTCGCCGGTGTGGACGATGATCTGCCGCCACTTGCGGCCCCGGCCGTCGGTGTTCTCGTAGATGAGCAGGCGGGAACTCGGCGGGGATTTCAGGTTGTGTTCACCGACGACTACGTCCAGATCGCCGTCACCGTCCAGGTCGCGGACGTCCAGGCTCATGGGGGCCACCGGGCGGGCAATGATCGTTTCGCGCCAAATGGCCGTGGGGTCGGCGGCTTGGGCGTACCAGGCCAGGGGCTCCCGGGTGCTGGCGGTCGATTCATAGCCAACCACAGCGTCCAGCCGTCCGTCGCCATCGATGTCGGCCAGTCGATTGCGGTCGGGCGACAGATTCGTCTCATGCAGGGTGTGCGGGGTCCAGTGATCGCCTTGGTGTTGCAGCCAACTTGTGCCCAGCAGCAGGTCTGGCCGGCCGTCCCGGTCGATGTCGCCAACGCTCAGTTGCTCGTCCTGGGAAAATCCGGACAACCGGCGCCAGGTCCAACGCTCCGTGGACGGGTCCGCCGGGATGGTCAGCGCCTGCACCCCTTGGCCGCTTTCATGCCAGGACAAGGCCACGGTCAGCGGTCCGGTCGGGGCCAGTCGCGTCACCACGGCTCCCTGCAGGAAATCACCCTCACCGGCATCGATGTTGTCCAGGATCGCAAAATCGCCCGTTCCGTCATTGCGTGCCCAGACAAAATCGGCGTTGGCGGCGGCGCCCCGGCCGCCGGTGCCCAGAATGTCCGTATCGCCGTCACCGTCGAAGTCGTGCAGGACCGCGAGGTTGTGCAAGGACGCCCCGATGGCCCGACGCGGCCAGGTGCCGCCCCCGGGGCCGGGATTCCGGTACCACCACTGGCCGGCCGCGATATCCGGCCAGCCGTCGCCATTCAGATCCGCCGCGGCGACGAATATCGCGCGGTCCGGACGGTCACCGTCGATGACCCGGCGGCGCCAGCGGTCGAGCGGCCTCCTGGCCAGACCTTGTCCGAGCCAGATATCCAGGCGCGGTGTCTGCCAGTTGTGGGGCTTGCCCAGGATGTCGTAGTCACCGTCACCATCCAGGTCAGCCAGCCTTGATTCGTGGTTGCCATAGCCCTGCAGGGCGACTCTCTCGCGGAAGCCGCCGGTTCCGTCGCCGAGGAAGATGCGGGCCTGGGCGTCCTCGTTGCCGCCGTCCAGACGCATTTCGGCGTTGAACACGTCCAGGTTGCCGTCACCGTCGAAATCGAGAATCTGCAGGCTGTGGCCGTGGTCCACTGGTCCCCGGCGCAGGGAGCGGCCTCGCCAGGTGGATCCGTCCCAGCGGTACCACCTGATGGGTCCGATGCCGTCGCCGGTGGCCAGCACCACTTCCGGTCGGCCGCCGGGAACCAACTGGCCGACGGCTGTGCGGGTGAAGGTCAGGTCCGCGTCGATGGCGAAGGGGCGGAAGCTGCCCGTCGCCGAATGTTTGAACCAGTACCCGCCGCCGACGATGTCCAGTCGGCCATCGCCGTCCATGTCCGCCGCCGCCAGCCCCTCGTGCTCGCGTTGTCCGGTCCAGGTGTAGATCGGCCGGCAGGACCAGGGTCCGGTGTCACGTGGGGTGGCGGGGATTTCCGCAAGGAACAGGGTCTTGGCACGCTGGTTCCAGAACGCGAGCTCGGTCTGTCCGTCTCCGTCGAAATCGCCGAAGATCTGGTCGTGGTGTTTGGTGGCGCCGCCGTCCTTGATCAGCCGACGGGCCCAGCCCGTGTCGGGAGCGTAGTCGGGACAGGGGTTCTCCCACCACCAGACCTGATTGCTCTGGGCGTCACCGCCCATGACGAGATCCAGGTCACCGTCGCGGTCGATGTCGTGGTACGCACCACCTGCTTCGATGTCCAGGGGCTCTGCGTCGATGACGTATCGGTCCCAGCCCAGGTCCGAGCGCCGGTACCAGACCAGGGAGGGACCCGGCTCCTTGCGGCTGCCGATGACAAGATCAAGGTCGCCGTCGCCGTCGAGGTCAACGACGAGGGAGGCCGTCTGCTCCCGGCTGGCGCTCGGCGGGGCCAGGTCTCCGGTCGTGGTTGAGAGGTGGGACCAACAGCCGATCGGTGGGCTGCCCGGCGTGTGCCGGATGGCCAGCGCGGTGCCCACCACGGCCAGGGCAACAACCGTCAGCACGATCAGAGTCCGTTTGAACGGTGCGCGGCTCGCAGGCATCCGGCTCATCCTTCCCAGCCCGAAGCCGGGCAGGTTCAGTTTTCGGGGCTTCGGCCGTCGGCCCACCGATAGCAGAATCAAAGTACCACAAGCCTGGATTTGTTCCCGCCAGCCTTGCTGGCGGCGCCTGTCTTGATGATCCCAAAATACCATTAAATTAGTAGGAATAGACAGGAAGTTTGAGAAAAAATACGCCATATGTTGACTAAGGATCAAAAATATGGGAAAATGTTCGCACAATTGATGTTCGGTATCCGTTGCAGATTCGTCTTACAAGTCAAGGGGCGAGCCTGTGGCGCGAGAGTCCAACCGGCCAGTCCGGACCACTCGTTCCACCTGAGGGAGATCACAATGAAAATGGTACGAATTCTAGTGTTGGGGCTGTCCCTGCTGGCTCTTGTAGCCGGTTGCAGCAATGAGGAAGAGATTCTTGCGCCTGAGGCCAACGGCCCGGAGATCGCCTATTCGGGTCTGAAGAACGGTACGGAGGGGCTCGGGGCGCCGAGCATCGCCATCGCGGCCGGCTCCGGTTTCGTCGAAGGCGGTGTGGGCATGGTCGATGTCACGACCAATACGCTGGCCATCGATGTGCCGGCTGGCACGACCATCAAGCAGGCCCTGCTCTACTGGTCCGGCGGCACGACCGGCGCCCCCGGCGATGACGCCATCCTGATCGATGGCACCGAGATCAAGGGTGACTTGATCGGCGGCCCGGTGGATTTCTTCACCGTAGCCGGTGTGCATTACTACTTCAGCGCCTATCGCGCCGATATCACCGACCTGAATCTGGTCGCCGTCGGCGCCAACAGCTTCACGATCTCGGGTTTTGATTTCGACAACAGCGGCGGCTCGCTGGACGAGAACAACGGCGTGAGTATCGTGGTCATCTACGATGACGGGACCACCGCCGAGCTCAGCCTGGTCGACGGTCTGGACATGGCCTTCTTCAAGTTCGTGCCGACCCTGGACGCGACCGTGCCGCAAACCTTCACTTTCAGCGCCGAGACGGCTGATCGCACGGCTGATCTGCTGGTCATTGCCGGCAGTGTGGGCACGGGTCGCCCGAACCAGGTCAAGGTGACGACCAGCGCGGGCGATCAGATCTTTGCCGACGCCCTGGGCAGCTTTGATGAACTGGCCTGGGATTCGGTGATCCTGCCGGTGCTGATCCCGGCCGGCGACACTTCGCTGACGGTCGAACTGATCTCCACGCCCAGCGACGAGCCCCTGGGCGCGTCCCTGAGCTGGGTCGCGGGCGGACTTTCGGTGCCCAGCGCGCCGGGGCAGATTCCCGCGAGCATCGGTGATTTCGTCTGGTTGGACGAAGATCAGAATGGTGTCCAGGACGCCGGCGAGCCCGGTCTGCCCGATGTCATCGTGCACTTGCGGGACTGCCAGGGCGGCATCCTGGCCGAGACCATGACCGATGCCGATGGTCTGTACGTCTTTGCCGATGTGGCGCCCGGGGACTACAGTCTGCACTTCGTCCTGCCGGACGGTTATGAATTCACCCTGCAGAATCAGGGCCTGGACCCCGGGTTGGACAGCGATGTCGATCCGCAGACCGGCGGCACCATGTGCACGACGCTGGCTGCCGGCGAAGTCGACCTGAGTTGGGATGCCGGGCTGTACCGCCCGACCGGTACCGGCTGCACGTACACCATCGGGTTCTGGAAGAATCACGCCGGTTTCCGGCGTCATCAGGATGATCTGGTGACGCCGCTGCTGCCGCTGTGGCTCGGCGATGTCGACGGTCAGCAGAGTATCGAGGTCACCGACGCCGCCACGGCCGTGGCATTGCTGCGGGTCCGTGGCTTCGGCCGCCACCGCAATGGTATCGCCAAGCTGTACGCCCAACTGCTGGCGACGAAGCTGAACATCGCCAACGGTGCGAACGACGAAGCGGTCGCCGACGCGATCATTGAAGCGGATGCTTTCCTGGCCAGTCACAACTGGACCCACTGGTGGTGCCTGAGCCGCACCGAGAAACGTGTTGTGCGTCGCCTGAAGAACCTCTTCGACGACTACAACAACGGGCTGATCGGTCCCGGGCACTGCGATGGCGGCGGTGGCGGGCGGGGTTGCCGGCGCTAGGCGCCCTTTTTCCGACCAGAGCGACGCCCGGGAGAGTCGGTATTCCGGGCGTTTCTATTTCTTGTCCGGCCAGTGCCGTTCAGCGGAAGAGCATCTTGACGTCGCCCCACGACGATGCGACAACCGGCACCTGCCCTTCGGCCAGAATCGTGTCGATCATGCCCGTGATGGCATTCAGATCAAACCCGATCGAAGCATAGCGGATGGCCATGTCCGGCCCCAGAATCGCGTTGTAGGGGATATTCAGGGCGCCGGGAAAGAGACCGAACAGGTCCCAGTCCGGGGTGAGCCAGATATTGTAGGTGATGCCCAGGGCCTCGGACCAGCCCTGCACCAGGGAAACGGGCTCAGCGATATCGATCGCGATCACGGTCACGTTGCGGCCTTGATACGCCTGCCAGATTTCGTTCTCCAGATGAGCGGCCTCTTCGTTGCAGCCCACGCACCAGGTCGTGAAAAAATTGAGCACGACGATGCCACCGAGATTGTCGTGCAGGGCGTGCGCCGTGCCCTCCAGATCCGGCAGGCTGAAGTCGGCCACCGTGTCCCCTATCTCATAAGCGGACGCGGACCCGGTCAAACAGGTCAACAGGATCACTGTCGCCAGCGATATCGCCTTCATGATGCCTCTCCTTGTAGGTTCGGTTGGCTACCGGACCAGAGTCAGTTTGCCGGTGACCGAGAGATTGCCTGCCCGCACCCGCACCAGATACAAACCCGTGGGCAGGGCGTGTCCCGAATCGTTCGTACCGTCCCAGGCGACGGTGCTGTGCCCCGCACTGTAGCCGGCGGCTGGGACCAATCGGCGTACGAGATGCCCGCGCGCATCGTGCAGGTCGATCGTGACCCGGGCCGCGGTCGGGAGCCAGAAACTGATCTCGGTGCGCGGGTTGAAGGGATTGGGGCTGGCCAGGACCCGCAAGGGCGCCGCTGCCGGCACCTCATCTATGGCCGCGGGGTGGGCCAGCAGCTCGTCGATGACCGCCACCATGGCTTCCGGATCGTACTCCGTATTGAAGTACGCCACCTTGCCGGCCTGATCGATCACGTAGTCCAACGGATAGGGCGAAGTGCCGCCCGGCTGGCGGTACGTGTTGTAGGTTGGTGAGGCGTTGGGGAGGATGGGAAAGCTGACCTGGAAGGCGCTGTTGAATACCGCCAGATCCAGGGCTGACTCGCCGCCTGAGGACAGCCCGTACACAGCCACTTCGGCGGGGTCATACTTTTGCCTGATCGCCGCTTCAAGGTCCGAAAACTCCGGACCGCAGACGGGTCACCAGTTGGCGAAGAACGCCATCACCACGATTCTGCCTCTAAGGCTGCCCAGATCGTGCAGGACGCCGTTGCGGTCCGGGTACGTCCAGTTGGGCGCCGGATTGCCGATATCCAGCCAGATGGGATCATCGTCGGCGGAGATCTGGAAAGTGACCTGGCTCTCATCCGAATCATCGGACGTGATCTTGACGAAGGTGCCCTCGAACCCGGTGTTCAGGTGGTTGAGCCTGATGGTGACCGGCGCGGTGCCGCCAACGGGAATCACAAAGGGGCCCGGCGTGAGAATCTCGAAGTTGCCGCCGAACTCCTCCACTGCGGTCACGGTCAGGGGCGCGTTGCCGGTGTTGCCGAGGACGATGGTCGTGTCAACCACCGTGCCGGCCGCGACGAAGCCCAGGTCGATCCCCGACACCGGTACGTGGATGTCTCCCCGGGTCGAGGGCCCCGGCCGATAGGTCCGCAGCCGGGACCAGTCGGCGACGACCACGAGGTCGGCCCGGGCGTCCAGGCCCATGGCCCTGACGGGTGTATCTTCGCCACCGACTGGTATCGGGGCCGCCGGATTGCTGAGGTCGAATGTTTCGACGTCATCCCAGTCCGCGACGTAGACCAGATTGCCGGCAATGGCGGCGCCGGTGGCCAGGCCGGAGGTGTTGACCGTGCTGAGCAGGACCGGGGCCAGCGGGTTCGTCAGATCGAAGATCGCAAGGCCCGCGCTGCCGGCGCAGACCACCGCCGTCGTGCCACTGACTGCGATATCGGCTGCCGACCCGGCCACCGGTACGCTGGTGACGTGCACGGGTGTGGTCGGGTCTGTGATATCGACTACCGCCAGGCCACCCGCGCCGTCGGCCACATAGGCGACATCGCCGGCCAGGACGACATCCCAGGCGTTGACCAGACTGGTCACAACCGCGACGGTGGCCGGTGCCGCTGGCACGGTGATATCCACGATTTCCAGCCCATCGCCGTGCCGGCAGGCGTAGATATGGCTTCCGGTCATCGCCGCGCCTTCGTAGGACTGTCCTGCCGTGCCGTGGAAGGCCACGGCAAACGGCAGGGCGGGGTTGCTGATATCCATGATCGTCAGGAGATCGGCCCGGCCACCGCCACAGGCGAGGTTGCCGTTGACGGCACCGCGGTAGAAGCGGTTGTATGGGTGGCCCACCGGTTCGTAGCGTCCCAGCTCGACGGGAGTCGCGGGGTCGCCGAGGTCGAAAATGGCGAGACCGCCGACACCAAAGACGTAGGCCCGGTTGCCGTCCAGTTCGATGTCCTGCAACTCGGCGAACCAGGGCGGTGAGTATTGCCCGACGTCTTCCAGCAAATCGTCGGCATCGAGGGGAAAGGCATCGGCTTTGCCGGTTGGGCTGAAAAGGGTGAGTCCCATGTAACCAACAATAAAGACAGCCAAATATGCGGATGCTGGCCATCGGCGCACCAGGTTCCGGGGCATGCGGGGTCCTTCCGACGGGGGCGGAGCACCAGATCTGGTCCATCTGGCTGCGGGCGACATTCTGGAGTATAGGAAGGAACGAAGGGGCTGCCAGGGGCGCCAAAACAGGACGGAGTGGATGGGAATTATCATATCGTAAAAAATAACACAGTTATGCTATTTGTCCCTTGCCGGTGATTCCGCTTCCGTGTTATAATGGCGTTTATAGGAGTTTGGGATTATTCTGCTTCGGCAAGATGATTCCGAGGGGGCCCGGATGGCGTGAATAGTTGTCCAGGCTGGGAGAACAGGCTGCTCAATCGGTGTTTGCCGGTTTGACAGGCCCTACCATCGACCTCGCACGCGAGGCCCCGCCTGCTATTGGACCCAACTCTGCACTGTTTGGAAAGGAATGCCAAATGGCCAAGAAACCCGTTGTTGCCATCCTGGCCGGGGGCATGGGCACCCGCCTCGCGGAAGAGACCGAGGTGCGCCCGAAGCCGATGGTTGAAATCGGCGAACGACCCATACTGTGGCATATCATGAAGCTGTACGCCCACTATGGGTACAATGAGTTCGTGATCGCCCTGGGCTACAAGGGTGAGTACATCAAGCGGTGGATGCGGGATTTCGGCAGCCTTGAGGGGCATATGACCGTCAAGACCAATTCCGGTGATGTGCTGACCTACGAGGACCACCGGCCTGACTGGACGGTGCATCTGGTGGAGACCGGCATGACGACGGGCACCGGCGGCCGTATCAAGCGGCTGCAGCCGTGGCTGGGCGAGGGCACGTTCATGCTGACCTGGGGCGATGGGCTGTCTGATGTGAATATCGACAAGCTCCATGACTTCCACCGACAACACGGCAAGCTGGCGACCCTGACGGCGGCCCGCCCGCCGGCCCGCTACGGACACATCGAGTTCGAGGGCGATCAGGTCAAATGTTTCACCGAAAAACCCCAGACCGCCGAGGGCTGGATCAACGGCGCCTTCTTCGTGCTGGAACCCCAGGTGTTGGACTATATCGAGGGCGACCCGGTCATGTTCGAACAGGCCCCGATGGAGGGTCTGGCCAACGACAACCAGTTGATGGCCTACAAACACGAGACGTTCTGGCAGTGCATGGACACGCTGCGTGAGAAACACATCCTGCAGAAACTCTGGGACAGCGGCAACCCACCCTGGAAGTGCTGGTAGATCCCCGACCCGAACCCGAGGCGAGTACGCAATGAAAGTTCTAGTTACCGGCCATCGCGGCTACATCGGCAGTGTGCTGGTGCCCATGTTGCTGGCCCACGATCATGAGGTCCACGGCCTGGACACCGACCTGTTCAGCGCCTGCACCTTCGACGGCGAACTGGCGACCGTGCCCGAATTGATCGGCGACGTGCGGGATGTGGCCATTGATCAGGTCGCCGGCTTCGACGCCATCATCCACCTGGCCGGCCTGTCGAATGATCCGCTGGGCGACTACAATCCCAGCCTGACCGAGGATATCAACCACCAGGGCTCGGCGCGTCTGGCGCGTCTGGCCAAGGAAGCCGGCGTGCAGCGGTTCCTGTTTGCCAGCAGTTGCAGCAACTACGGCGGTGGTGGCCAGGATTTTCTGGACGAGAATGCGCGTTTCAACCCGGTCACGCCCTACGGCGTGTCCAAGGTCGAAGTTGAACGGGCGGTAGGCCCGATGACGAGCGACGATTTCAGTCCGACCTTCCTGCGCGCCTCGACGGCCTACGGCATGTCGCCGCGCATCCGGTTCGACCTGGTGGTCAACAATCTGACCGCGTGGGCGTTCACCACCGGTGAAGTGCACCTGAAGAGCGACGGCTCGCCCTGGCGGCCCCTGGTTCATGTGGCGGATATCGCCCGGGCCTACGTGGCGATTCTGGAAGCGGATCGCGAACTGGTGCACGGCAAGGCGTTCAACGTGGGCACGACTTCGGAGAATTACCAAATCCGTGAAGTGGCCGAGATCGTGCACGACGTGGTGCCCAACTGCGAAATTGGTTTTGCCGAAGGCGCCGAACCGGACAAGCGCTGCTACCGTGTGGACTGCAACCTGTTGTCGCGCACCGTGCATGGTTTCAAGCCCCAGTGGACGGTGCGGCGCGGGGTCGAGCAACTGCTGGAGGCGTACCAGCGGGTGGGTCTGACCCTGGACGATTTCGAGGGCCCGCGCTTCAAGCGCATCGGCCACGTGAAGGAACTGTTGGACAGCGGGCGTCTGGATACCACCCTGCGGTGGACCCAGACGCAGAATACCTGAGACATTCAGTGAAACCGGAGCAGATTCGATGAGTCGAAGCGATGCCGTCTGCCGCAGTTGCGGGCACGACAAGTTGGACACGGTGCTGGACCTGGGCGTGACCGCCCTGGCTGACCGCATGTTGTATGAGAATCAGTTGAACGAGCCCGAGCCCACGTTTCCCCTGGAAGCCGTGTTTTGTCCCGAGTGCTCGCTGGTGCAGATCACCGAGACCGTGGATCCGGCCGTGCTGTTCGACGAGGACTACCCCTACTTCTCGTCCTTTTAGAAGTACCTGCTTGATCATTCGCGGAAAAACGTGCTGGAGCTGATCGAGCGGCGCGGCCTGACCGGTGACAGTTTTGTCATCGAGTTGGCCAGCAATGACGGCTACCTGCTGAAGAACTACGTGGACAACGGCATACCCGTGCTGGGCATCGATCCGGTGCCGGCCCTGTGTGCGGCGGCCGAGAAGATCGGGGTGCCGAGTGTGGCCGAGTTCTTCGGCCTGGAGGTGGCGCAGAAGCTGGCGGACGAGGGCAGGCAGGCGGACATCATCCACGCCAACAACGTGCTGGCCCACGTGGCCGACACGAACGGCTTTGTGGCCGGCATCGCGGCCCTGCTCAAGGATGACGGCATGGCGGTCATCGAGTTTCCCTACGTGCGCGACCTGATCGACCACTGCGAATTCGACACCATGTACCACGAGCACCTGTGCTACTTCTCGGTCACGGCGGTTGATCACCTGCTGCGGCGGCACGGTCTGTACCTGAACGATTGCTGGCGGTTGCCCATTCACGGCGGCTCGCTGCGGTTGTTCATCGAGAAGAAGGACTTGCCGCTGCCGAGCGTGACCGGGCTGCTGGCCGAAGAAAAGGAACTGGGCCTGGACCGCATCGAGTACTACCAGGAGTTCCGGCATCGGGTCGAGGACCTCAAGTCGAAGCTGTTGGCGATGCTCGGTGAGCTGAAGAGCGCCGGCAAGCACATCGTGGCCTACGGCGCGGCGGCCAAGGGCAGCACGATGATCAACTATGTGGGCATCGGTTCGGACGTGTTGGATTTCGTGGCCGACAGGAATGTGCACAAGCAGGGACGCTACATGCCGGGGCAGAAGATCCCCATCGTGGCCGCCGAACGCATCCAGGCCGACCAGCCCGACTACGTGCTGCTGCTGCCCTGGAATCTGGAAAACGAAATCCTCGCCCAGGAGCAGGCCTTCCGCGACAAGGGCGGCAAATTCATCATCCCGGTGCCGACGCCGCACATTGTCTGAGAAGGAAGTACCGTCATGAAGCCGACTGTCTGTCCGAACTGCCATAGCGGCACCATGGAGATCTTTCACACGGCCCGCGGGGTGCCGACCAACAGCTGCATTCTGCTGGAGAGTCGCGAAGAGGCGATGGCCTATCCGAAGGGTGATATCACCCTCGGCTTCTGCGGCGAGTGCGGCTTCGTGGGCAACACGAGCTTTGACGCCAAGCTGACCGAATACTCGGGCCGCTACGAAGAGACCCAGGGCTTTTCACCTACGTTTCAGCGCTTTCACCGCGATCTGGCGGACCGCCTGATTGAACGGTTCAAGCTGCAGGATCGTGACGTGTTGGAAATCGGCTGTGGCAAGGGTGAGTTCCTGCTGCTGCTCTGTGAACACGGGCGCAACCGGGGCGTGGGATACGATCCGGGCTATCGGGCTGATCGCCATGCGCCGGCGCCGGACGAGAACGTGCGCTTCGTGGCCGACTTCTACACCGAGGACTGCACCGATACGGCGGCCGATTTCGTCTGCTGCAAGATGACTCTCGAACACATTCCGCAAACCCTGGACTTCGTGGCCATGACCCGGAAGGCCCAGGGCGGCCGCGAGGCCGAGATCTTCTTCATGATTCCGGAGGCCACGCGGATCCTGACCGAGTGCGCCTTCGAGGATGTCTACTACGAGCACTGCAACTACTTCAGCCCCTGGTCGTTGAACCAGGTCTTCCTGAAGGCCGGCTTCTTCCCGACCGAGGTGGGTGTGGAGTACGGCGACCAGTACCTGACGATCGCCGCGACGACCAGCGACACGGGCCGGCGTCCGGCTATTCCGGCGGGCCAGCTGGCGGACCTGAAGCGTTGGGTGGCCGCGTTCCCGGCCTTGTTCGAGCAGCAGCTGGAATTCTGGCGGACGCGGCTGGACGCACTGCACGCAGCGGGCCGCAAGACCGTGATCTGGGGCTCGGGTTCCAAGGGCGTTTCGTTCCTGACCACTCTGGGGCTGACCGGCGAAATAGCGGGTGCCGTGGATATCAATCCTCACCGGCAGGGCTATTTCATGCCGGGCACCGGGCACCGGATCTTCGGGCCGGATGAACTGGTCGGGTTGAAGCCGGACGCTGTTATCGTCATGAACCCGATCTACAAGGATGAGATAGCGGCCGACCTGGCCCAGCGTGGCCTGCAGCCGGAAATTTTCGCGGTGGATGACGGCCTGGCAACCCTGAACAGAAGTTGAACGGCGTGAACGACATGAACTGCCTGGCCTGTGGCTCGGACCGCGTGGAGAGATTCCTGAAACTGGCCCGGGTGCCGGTGTTCTGCAACGTGCTGTGGGAGACCGCGGCCGAGGCCGAGTCGGCGCCACGGGGGGATCTGGACCTGGCCATCTGTGGTGCCTGCGGGCACGTGGCGAACCTGGCCTTCGAGCCGGAGCTCGTGCGCTATGCCGAGGGCTATGAGAATTCGCTGCACCATTCGCCGCGTTTTCAGCGGTATGCCGAGGAACTGGCGGCGGATCTGCGCTCCCGGCACGACCTCAGGGGTGGCCACGTGATGGAGATCGCCTGTGGACAGGGTGACTTCCTGAAGTTGGTCTGCCGTGATGAAGGCACGCGCGGCAGCGGCTTCGATCCGAGTTTTCGCGGTGAGCCCATTGCGGACAATATCGAAATCTTCGGCGAGTACTTCGGTGTTCGGCCGTGGGACCAGGCAGCGAACCTGGTCTGCTGTCGGCACGCGCTCGAGCATATCGA
>JAJRWA010000016.1 GCA_024277025.1 Candidatus Krumholzibacteriota bacterium
CAGGTGGCACCGGAAATTCAGCTCTCGGCCCGGGGCGTGGTGTCGGCCAATTACGATATCCGGCCGGATGGCGACCAGGAAGCCGTGGCGGATTTCTCCGACTCCAGCCTGCTGCTCGGTTTTCGCCAGAAGCTCTATTCCGACTACCGCAGCCGCTTTGTGCTGGGCTTCCAGTTTCCGGATGCCGGTTCGAGCCTGGGTCAGGTCTACTTCAACCACGTCCTGATGCAGGTGGAGGACCGCACCAACATCTTCGAGTTGGGGCGAACCCGTCTGGGCACGACACTGGTCGAGTTTCCAACCTTGCGCGATGACGATGCGCTCGGTCTGACCGACGTCCTGAACCCCTTTTCTGCGGGTGCTGAGACCGAGGACTCCCAGTTCGGCAACCTGGTGCAGTACACGCGCATCATGGCCAAGCGCTACCGGCTGGCCGTGCATGGTGAGAGCCTGGCCGAGTCGGCGTTTGCCGAACCGTCGGTGGGGTTGAACTCGGGCGGCGCCTCGTTTCAGTACCGGGTGCCGGCCTCTCAGCTCTGGAACCGGCCACGCCTGATGCAGGCGGGCGTGTCCTGGCTGGCCCGCTTTCTGGATCAGGCCGATTTCGGTCGGGACGACGACGAGGTTCTCAACAGCTATATCGCCTCGACGGTCATCAACCTGCGGGCCGACCCGGTCTCGTTCTGGGACTTCCGGGCCCAGGTGATCTTCACCGATGGTCTGGCGGGGAAAGACTTGCTGGCTGGCTATGGCGATGTCGCCACCGCCCGCTCATATTCTGTGTTCGGCACCGTGCGCTACCTGCACCGCCGGTTGGAACGGCCCAGCGCCCAGTACTCACTCTCGGCCGGTTACAAGGTCTATCCCGACCAGCTCCAGGACACAGACCAGTGGCAGGTCGTGGGTAATGCCCTGACCCGCCTCGGGGCGGATTTTGATCTGGTCACCCAGGTGCAGTATCGTCGGCAGGCCGGAGATCTGGCCGACCTCTACGGCCGGGATGAGTGGCGGCTGCAGGTTGGTTTTGTCTATTCACTGACGCAGGTTTGGAATGAGTTCTTCGACGACCGGGACTCTCTACTGAATCTCGAACACAACTATATCCCGTAGGTCGTGCCTTTGAAATCGTGTTTCCTCTGCGCCCGAGCCGGGTAGTCCGGCGGTTGCCATGCCGTATTGAACCAATGACCTCGTAGTTGGTTGATAGTCGGTCGATTGCAATAGCAGGACCAATCGGTTCTCGCCTCCTGTCCGCGATTCTGCAGCGCCGTTGCTGGCAGAACCCGTGAGGCTGCTTGAGCCCGGGGGAATCCCCGGCCGTTGCGGCCTGATTGCCGCTTTCCCGGCAATCGTCGTGGGGTTGGGTGCCGATGTCCCGCCGGCTGCCGCCTCTGGCTTCGTCGCCGGATGTGTTGTACCTTCTGCTGCGACTGCACACCCGTCGGCCACGAAGGAGAACCGGACATGTCCGCCATGAGATCCCTGCTGCTGGGCCTGTCCCTGCTGGCGCTCGCTGTTGCCGGCGGCTGCGGCGAGCAGAAACCCCGCCCCAACATCGTGCTGGTCGTGCTGGACACGGTGCGGCACGACACGGAGCAACAGCTGACCCCGGCCATGAGCCCGACCCTGACCGCCCTGGCCGCTGAGAGCACCGTCTTTGACAACGCCTGGGCGACTGCGCCCTGGACGGTGCCTTCCCATGCCTCGATGTTTACCGGTCGTTTGGCGTCCGGGCACCATTGCACTCATCAGAACCCCCACCTGGACGCCGACAAGACGACCCTGGCCGAGCTGCTGGCCGCCGACGGCTACGCGACTGCGGCCTTCTACAGCAACCCCTGGCTGGCCGGCCGCACGACCGGGCTGCTGCGTGGTTTCGAGGTGCAAAAAGAGTCGCCGGTATCGGGTGGGCTGCCGGGCGACCAGCGCACGTGGCGCGGTGATCAGGGTGGGCGCGGCTCGGTGACATTCTTCCGGCGCTGGATCCAGAAACAGGCTCCGGAGCAGCCCTTTTTTGCGTTTGTGAACCTGCTGGAAGCCCACCTGCCTTACGATCCTCCGCCGGGGGTCCGGCAGGCGATGATGCCGAATCTGGGCGCCGATGAGCAGGTCACCGGGCAGTGGGGCATGGAGTACCAGGCCGGCCTGCACGCGTTCGGCGACGTGGATTGGGCGCGGCTGCGCAGTCTGTACTGGGGTGATGTGGCGACGGTTGATCACCTCTTATCAGGCGTCATCGCTTCCCTGGCGGAATTCGGTCTGGCTGACAACACGGTCCTGATCGTGTGCTCGGACCACGGCGAGAATCTGGGTGAGCACGAACTGGTGGATCATCAGTTCAGCCTGCACGAAACGCTGCTGGCGGTGCCTCTGTATATTCGGGCGCCGGGCTATCTGGTGCCGGGACATCGCGGCGATCCGGTGCTGTTGAGCGATCTGTTCGCCACGGTGCGGGAATTGGCCCAGGTGTCGGCGGGCGAGGACTCGCGGCACAGCCACTCCCTGCTGGGCGAACCCGAACCGGCGAGCCGGCCCCTGGTTGCCGAATACGCCCAGCCCCAGAAGGATCTGGTTGGTTCGCTGGCCCGGCTGAACCCCGGTTTGGACCGCAACCGGATTGAACGCTCACTGCGCACGATTCGGGTGGGTGATATCAGGCTGACCCTGGGCAGCGACGGTGAAGTGATACTCAATGACCTGGCCCGTGACCCGCAGCAGGCCGGCAACCTGGCAGCGGACCGGCCCGCGGATGTGGCCGCCCTGCGCACCCTGCTGGACCAGGAGTTGTCGGTGTACCGACCGGGCAACAGCAGCGAAGTGAAACTGGATGAGGCGACGCGCGAGCAACTGCGTTCGCTGGGCTATGTGCGCTGACCCGACCCCCGATTGGAGTGCGAATGCGACTGGTTTCCTGGAACGTGAACGGCCTGCGCGCTTGCATCAGCAAGGGGTTCGTGGACTTTGTGGGCCGTGACCAGGCGGATGTGTACTGCCTGCAGGAAGTGCGGGCATTGCCCGAGCAGGTGGAGTTGACGCTGCCGGGCTACACCATGTACTGGAACCCGGCGCTCAAGCGTGGCTATTCGGGCACGGCGATCATCAGTCGTCAGACGCCGCTGCACGTTTTTCCGGGTCTGGGACTGGCCGAACACGATACCGAGGGGCGGGTACTGACAGCGGAGTTCATGGACTACTTCGTGGTGACGGTCTACACGCCCAACGCCCAGCGCGAGCTGACCCGCCTGGACTATCGGCAGAACCAATGGGACCGGGACTTCCTGAAGTTCGTGCGTAAGTTGGAGAAGAAGAAGCCGGTCGTCTTCTGCGGTGATCTGAATGTTTCGCACCGGGAGATCGACCTGGCCAACCCCAGGTCCAATCGGGGCAACGCCGGCTTCACGGACGAGGAGCGTCTGGGATTCGACAACCTGCTGAAGGCCGGTTTTGTCGACACCTTTCGCGAATTCGAGAGCGGCGGCGGGCATTACACCTGGTGGAGCAACCGCAAGGGCGTGCGTGAACGGAACATCGGCTGGCGCCTGGACTACTTCCTGATCTCAGGGGCCCTGCGTCCCCGGCTCGTCTCGGCCGGCATCCTCGCCGAGGTCCTCGGTTCGGACCACTGCCCGATCAGCGTCGAACTGGACTGAGTCCGGGTCCGGCAGTGGTGGCAGCAAGGCCAGATCGTCGCCGAACTGGGCCAGGAATTCCAGGCTCATGAACTGGCCCAGGACCGGGATTGGCAGTGAGATCACGGTGCCGAGGTAGGGCACGACCAGCAGCACGAGCCCCACACAGCAGGTCAACAGCCCGCCGACGAGATAGGCGATCCCCATGGCCGCGAGAATGGCCAGGTAGAGCAACCCGAACAAGGCGAAGGCGGCGGGTTGGGCCCGGAAAGTTCGCAGAAAAACGCCCCAGGCCGCGGTGGTGCCGAGCCGATGCTTGTACATGATCGGCACGACGAAGTGGTGGAGAAAATATTCGACATATGCGGCCGTCGTGACCACCAGGAATCCCGTGATGCCGAGACAGACGGCCGCCAGCAGCCGCACTCCGCCGGGAATATTCCAGACCGGCAGCATTAAGACAACCAGGCTGCCCATGATCGCGACCGCGAACAGGAAAACCACGACGGCGTAGCCAATACGCCACAGGAAGAGGCTGTCACCCTCGGACCGGTATTCCCGCCAGGGGCGCGCCACTTCGGTCCGTGATTGAACCAGATTATCCAGGAACAGGAACCGGCCCCGGCTGCTGACCCACATCACCGCCAGAACGATCACTATGAATCCCATCACCAACAGGGTGAGCAGCACCATGCCGAGCGTGCTGGTGGCGAAACCCGCCAGCGAGTCCCAGGCCGAAGACCCGGCGGCTCCCAAATCCTCGACGTCCAGGCGTTGTTCCAGTCGGTAACCGCTGCCGCCCGAGCCACCGTTGCCGCTGCTGCCCAGTTGGGCCAGCCAGGCCGTGAAGCCGAGGGCCAGCCACACGGTGGGGTCAAAAGGCTGGAACAAGCGGCGTTTCATGCGCCGCCAGCCGAGCTCAAGAGGGCGCGAGTAGGAGATGTTCATGCCGCAGACGTCTTTCGCTGGCGCCCGTGGTGGCGCTGTGGGGTCGGGGCACATCTTACCCCAGATCGGAAAAAATATTCTGACAATTGTTTAACGGCGCCGCGATGATAATGATTAGCAAAATCAACGGTTGGCGAGAACTGAAATAAATGCTTCAACTTGTTGTCAGTAATGAATTTTTGTTACAACAAAAAAGATTTTGCGACACAAATATAAACTCATATGCTTCGGCACGGAGACAGGAGCCCACTGGGCACCCGGGGCTAACACGTTCGAATACGGAGGTCGCAGATATGAAGCTTGTGGACTGCGAAGAGCAGCCGGCCCGTCGTCTGACGGCGGCAATCGCTTTGGTGGTGAGCCTGACCGCAGGCACCGTCTGCTGGGCGGGCGGGGCCCTTGACAG
>JAJRWA010000185.1 GCA_024277025.1 Candidatus Krumholzibacteriota bacterium
GACCAGCGCCACCTGTTCCAGGAACTGGTCCAGGGTGCCGCCGTCGCTCGCCTCGTGGAAGCTGGCCGCCGCGTTGATCAGCTCGGCGATGTTTTCGTTGCGCGTGCGCGCCGATTCGGGGGCGTCCGCCTCCAGATGGCTCTGATACCCGATGTCACTGATAATGGTCGTCAGCAGGTCCTGTATGGCCTCGCCACCGGACGCCTTCAACCGCCAGCGGGTCACCATGTCAAAGAAGGCGCGGACCCGCTTGCAGGCTGCCGGGGCGATCTCGGCCTCCATCAAGCCCTCTTCGGCAGCTATCTGGCCCAGGGTCAGCTCATGGGCCGCCGCCAGACTCAGCAGGCGCCCGATGGTCGTGTTGCCGATCTTGCGCTTGGGCACGTTGATCACGCGCTGGGCGGCGATCTGGTCGGCCGGATTGGCCACCAGCTTGAGATAGCCCATCAGGTCACGCACTTCCTTGCGGTCGTAGAAGTGCAGGCCGCCGACGATCTGATAGGGAATGCGGGCCCGCCTGAGCGCGTCTTCCAGCACGCGGGACTGGGCGTTGGTGCGGTAGAGCACCGTGATGTCGCCCCGCGTGCGGCTGCCCGCGGTCTCGGCCCGGATGATATCCACCAGCCGCGCCGCCTCGTCCTCGTCGTCGAAGAATTCCTCCTCGGTCAGCAGGTCGCCGGCCTCGCCGCTGGTCCACAGGTTCTTGCCCTTGCGCTGCTTGTTGTGGGCGATAACCCCGTTGGCCGCCTCCAGGATATTGCCCGTACTGCGGTAGTTCTGCTCGAGCCGGAATGTGCGGGCCCCGGGAAAATATTCGTCGAAGTTGAGCATGTCCTCGATGCGGGCGCCGCGCCAGCTGTAGATACTCTGGTCGTCATCCCCCACGGCGAAGATATTGCCGTGATGGCTGCTGAACAGCTTGACCAGCAGCATCTGCAAAGGGTTGGTGTCCTGGAACTCGTCGACCATGACGTGCCGAAAGCGCCGGGCATACTTTTCGCGCACCTCGTCCACCTGCTCCAGCAGATGCACCGTGCGCAGGATCAGATCGTCGAAGTCCAGGGCGTTGCACTTGACCAGCGCGTTCTGGTAGCCCTCGTACAGGTCGGCATACTTCTCGTCGATGAAGCTGTTGGCCAGGCTGCGGGCCTTGTCCGGCGTCAGGTCGTCGTTCTTCCATTTGCTGATCACCGCGCGCGTGGAGTTGGGCGTGAACTGCTTGGGGTCGATGTTCAGGTCACTCATCACCTGCTTGAGCAGCCGCTTGCTGTCATCGGTGTCGAAGATCGAGAACCCGGACTGGATGCCGATATGCGCGCCGTCGCTGCGCAGGATCTTCAGGCCCGTGGCGTGGAAAGTGCCGATCCAGAACGGCGCCCGGCCCTCGCCGACAGCCTCGGCCACCCGCTCCCGCATTTCCCTGGCCGCCTTGTTGGTGAAGGTGAAGGCCAGGATCTCGCTGGCGCGCACGTCCTGCTCGGACATGAGCCAGGCCACGCGCGTGGTCAGCACGCGGGTCTTGCCACTGCCGGCGCCAGCCACCACCAGCACCGGGCCATCCGGCGCGGTGACCGATTCGGTCTGGGGCTCGTTCATGCGGGAAAGGAAGTCGGTCACGGGTGCTCCGTCGGTTGGTTCATGGGTTTCCGAAGGGAGCAAGATGGCATGTTTTGTCCAGTGTGGCAACCCTCGACCAAGCCCGCCGGCGACGGCCTCCTACTGGCGGTAGATGGCGAATGTCCGCACATACTCACGGGACAAAACGTCTGAACGCACAAGCTCCGTTATCTGTCCCTCGGTACCACGCATCATCACGCCGCCCGCAGTGTGGAGTTGGTCCGATGTCATCACCACAATCGCGTTGGCCCCATATCGGCCCGCCTTGCGGCGCAATTCGGCCAGGTGATCCTTGCGCTCCAGTTTGCGATAGGTCACCGACCCCTTCTGATACTCGAAATACGAATCCCAGACTTCCAGGACCTCATACTTGCCCGTCTGCAGTGCCGTCAAGACCTTGATATTGCAGGCTGACTGCTCGGGCAGGGAATCACGGTCGACCAGATCCGGCACGCTGTTGCTCAACACCATCTCGGTTGAAATCGCCGGACCACCACAACCGTTCGCTACCGCCAGGAACACGATCACAATCACCGGATACGCATATCTCATTTTGGATCCCCCTTTGCTGGCGGGATCATGTCACCCTGGCAAGCTGGAATCAACCCTCAGTACTCAAACCGATACTTCAAGTCCAGATTGTACGTCGCCTCGCCCTGATTCTCGTCCAACCGCCGCCGGATCTCCGACTGCAGCAGCAGATGCCGGTTGATCTGGTACTCCACGATGATATCCAGGTCATCCATGCCGCGAATTCCCTGGGCGTATTTCAGGTACAGGTCCGACCCGATGTACTTGCCCACCCCAATCAGCGGATCCAGCCCCGGATCACCGGTCGCCCGCTGCCGCTGGATCTGGTCGATCTCGATCGTGTCGACGAAATCCACCTCGCGCGCGATCTCCCGTTCCAGCAGATTGAACCCGGCCGAGATGGATGAATTGGCCAGCCGCCGCGAGTCGCCCTCGGGCGTGGCCTGCGGCTCAAGCCCCAGCAGCATGCGTTGGATGGCCTCGGTGCTGTAGCCCCGCTCGCTCGAGAAACGCACCTCCGGCTTGGACATCAGGCCCGACACGTGCACGTCGATGTGTTCGATGACCGAGTTGCTTGAGCCGGCGAAGCGCAACCGGTACTCGGTCTGGGCATCCAGGTCGACCCGCGGGTCGAAACCCACCTCCTGGCTGAAATCCAGGCGGCCCCGCTTGACCTCGAACTTGTTGTTGAAGACGATCAGGTCGCCCTTGTTCACATCCAGGCTGCCGCGCATGTTCAGTCCGCTCTCGGTGCGCACCAGATTCAGGTCGCCGCCCAGGGCCAGTTCCATCTCGCGGTTGATGATGTGGGCCACTCTCGGATCGCCGTGCAGGCTCAGGTCGGCCAGCCAGTCGGGCGCCACGGTGCCGGCCAGCGGGTCGACAGCCCCTTCCTTCTCCTTGAAATCACCGGTGAAGCGCGCCTTGATCACCGTGAAGTCGCCGTGGAACTTGGGGACCAACGTGCTGTCCGGGCCCACCAGGACACCGGTCATGCGCGCGTTCCGGCTGCTGGCAATGGCGCGCAGATCGGGTATGGATGCCAACAGGAACCGGTCCAGGTTCAGCCGCAGATCGAAAGTCTCAACCATCAGGCCCTTGAACGTCACCGTGCCCTGGCCAGCAAACTTGCCGCGCAGGCCCTCCTGCCCGTTGATGTTGGTCAGGGTCAGAACGTCGCCGCTGAAGCGCCCCTCGCACGAAACCTCGCGGTAGACCTCCTCCAGGTCCCGCAGGACAAAGCCGGCGTCTTCAATCTTCACGGACCCCGTGTAGAACGGATGGTCCAATGGCCCGGATATCACGACCGAGGCCTCACCGATGCCGCCGCAGGTGACAAAGGCATTGGTTGCCCGCGAAAGTGCGCCGAGATTGCTGCCCGGCGGAATATCGAGCTGCATGTAGAACGGACCATCCAGCGGTGACACCGGTTCACTCAGCAGGTCCAGCACCAGGGGAATCTCGATCCGCCCGCTGAGCGCCAGGTCGTCCTTGTGGCCGCGCAGATTGCCCAGGGTCAGCATCGTGTTATCGGCCCACACCTCGGCCGTCAACTCGTCCAGATGCAGCCAGTGCACGTTGAACGGCGCACTCTGCAGACGGCCCCGAATCACCGGATCATCGGTGGCGCCGGCCAGGCGCACCTGCCCCGCAAACCGGCCGCTCAACCGATCCAGGGCCGGCAGGGCGAACTGATCGAGGAAGGCCCAGTCCGCGTCGACAAAACTCAGGTCCAGATCCAGATCCGCTCCGGGCCAGAAATCCGCGACCGACGTGCCGGGATTCGACACCGTGCCGCTGCCGCGCATGCGTCCGAATTCGCTCAGCAGATCCATCTGCCCGATGGTGACGGTGCCCCCCTGGTAGCCGGCCACCAGGACCAGGGAATCCACGCGGGCCAGGGCGAACGGAGCTTCGACCAGAGTCCCGACCAGACTGATCGTCGGGGCGTCGGGATCACCGCCGGCGGTGACGTCGGCGGTCAACAACCCGGTCAGCGGCTCTTGCGATTCCACGAACGGATTCAACAGGCCGAGGTCGAAATGCTCGAAATTCAGGCGACCGGCCACGTCGCGCCCCCGCACGAAATGTCCGGCTCCCGACAGCGCCCCCTGGTTCGAGGACAAGCGCACGTCGGCGACATCGAATCGATCCGGCCCGACACTCAGCGCGACCGGCTGTTCAAGCTGCCACAGCGTGCCCTCCAGCAGGACACTCAATTCCGCCACGCCCAGGGTCGTCAGGGTATCGCTGAACCCGGCGCCGAAGCGCAGCGCCACCGTGGTATCCCCCAGAACCGCAGCGAACGTGTCCACGCTCGCACCGCGGGCCGAGGCCGTCCCCCGCAGCACGAAGTCACCCAGCGGCACACCTCCCGCCTCCAGGCCGTTGCCGCTCATGACCGCCGCGAAATCGGGCTCGCCCAGCACGTCGGTCACCGCCAGGTTCACGTCCGCGTCATTGATCAGCAGCGGGTCCAAGCCAAAGCCGTACAGGTTCAGGTCACCCTGGAAAGCCATGTCCGCCAACGGACCCAGCAGTTCACCCTGCCCATTGACCCGCCCCTGCAGCGGCGGCCACTCCCAGGATTCCGGCAGCGTCGCCAGGTCTTCCGAATTCAGGCTCACGCGCCCGCGGAAAACCTGCGCGCTGTCGCTGTAGCCACTGACCAGGGCGTGCAGATCGCGGTACAGCAATTCAATCTGGTTGAAGACAACAGTATCGGCATAGGCCTCGACGTCGACATAGCACGTATCGAAGGGAATGGTCTCGATCCGGCCGTCATGCAGCACTCCGGAGACCCGCGTCCACAGGGGATTGTCCGCGTGCTCGATCCGCAGCCGGCCGGCGCCGTCGGTCACCGGCAGATCCTCCTCGCCCGGAATCAATCCTTTGGCCAGGTCGACATGGCTGACGTCACCGCTGAGTTCAAACCTGACGTTGTCCGGGTTGGTCACGTCGAAGCGCCCCTCGCCGACAAAATCCGCCCCGTTGATGACACCGGACATATCGCTCAACAACACCTCGCTTTCGGCCACCACAATGGCCTTCGCCTGCAGGTCCGTCACCTGATAGTCCTCGACCTCGCCGTTGAACAGGCCTTCGTACCACAGCGTATCATTCCGCGACTCGAAGCTGCCGACAATGCTGCCGGTGGCCCGGAAGCCGATCGTCATGTCGATCAGATCCTCGACTTCGGCCACACTCACGTCCATGCCCTCGACCTGCAGTCGCAGGTCCCGGTTCCAGTTGCGATAGCCGCCAACCCGCACGAAGTGGTCATTGAAGCGTCCGGTAACCGACTTGACCGAGACCCCCAACTCGTCGATGATAATCTCGCCCCGCATCTCCTCCAGCCGGCTGCGGTGGGTCTCCCAGTCCACATCCACCCCGCGCATCACCGCCCGCACGACCGCGCCGGTCTGCACCGAACCGGACCAGTCCAGTTGGGCGATGCGTTCGACCAGCCGGCCGTCCGCGTCGCTGAATTCCAGGAACGCGTCGGTCACCACGAGTTGATCGATCAGCAGTTGCGGCAGCTTGATATCCACCTTGCCGTCCGTGCGCCGGGCCGTCGTATCGTCGCCGGCCATGGCGTAGACCTGTGGCCGCCGCACCGTCACCCAGCGCAGATGCGGCACTTTGCCCAGGGCCTGGACCGGATCGAAGTCCACCGCCACGGTGTCGGCCGAGATCAGGGTCATGCCGCCCGACTTGCCCGGCAAGGTCAACGAGACGCCATACAGGTCCACGCCCTCGAATGCGCGCAAACGGAAATCCCGCACCCGGAGCCCGCCGCTCTCGATGCGCAGCAGGTGCCGGCTGACCAGGCGCGACGCGTACGGGGCCACCAGGCGCGGGTGGCTGCCGACATAGGCCACGACCCCGACAATCACCAGCCAGGCGATCAGCAGCGGCAGCCGCGAGGGTTTGAGCCAGCGCCTCAAAACGGGTACCCCAGGGAAAAGTGCCAGACCGCGCTCGGGTCCTGATAGTTGCGGGTGTCGCTCAGGTAGTTCACGCGTTTCAGGGGGAAGCCCACATCCACGCGCACCGGCCCGACCGGTGTGTCCAGGCGCAGGCCCGTGCCATAGCTGTAGCGATAGTCCCAGACCTTGGTCGAACCGGGATCGGTCGGATCACCGGGTTTACTGGTCAGCCGGAAGCCCAGCATCCGCACGTCACTGATACTCTCCCAGACGTTGCCCCCCTCGAAGAACAGGACACTGGCCAGGTTCAGTCCGCGCAGTAAGGGCAGCGGCAAGCGCCACTCCACGTTGGTCAGCATCAGGTAGTTGCCGCCACGGGCCGGATTGTCAGGCAACAACACATCCGACGAAAAGTTCAAGTCGTCCAATTCATCCGGGTCGGTGATCTGCGGCCCCAGGCTGTTGTGGGCGTAACCGCGCACGGTCGACGCCCCGCCGGCGAAGAAGCGGTCATCGTAGGGCACTCCGTCGGCACCGCGGTCCAGTGACTTGCCGTAGGGCCGCGTGCCCCCAACCTTGAAACGAATCGCCACCGTACCACCGAGAAAAACCGGGCGGTAGTTGTGCCAGGCCGCAGTCCACTTGAAGAAGCTGAAATCGCCGCCCAGAAACCCGCCACCCAACTGCAGCGTGCCGACACTGTACATTCCGGCTGTCGGCTGAAAGATATCGTTCCGGTGGTCGACAAAAATGGCCCAGTTGATCGAGCGCACTTCATCCGACCCCGGATTGACTTCCTCGAAACGGTCTATCAAGTCCTGCGGCGCCAGGGGATGAACTTCCGGGTCGGTCACCTTGTAGCCGAGAAACACCGTATTGCGCACGCGCGGACTCGCCAACCAGGACGTGCCCAGGTTCGAACCGTAGCCGAACATGTTGATACCCGACTCACCGCGGGTTTCGCGCTTCATGTAGAATTCCCAGTCAAAACTGTAGCGGCTGTCCCGCAGGCGCGGGTTGACGTAGCGCAGATCGGTGCGGTAGTTGATCTGGCCCTCATCGAAACCCGGCGAATAGCCGATCACGTCCTCCAGGTTCCAGGACCCCCGGGCCCTCACCTCCAGGCGCCGCGCCGTGCCGAACAGGTTGTGGTGCCCCCAGGCGGCCAGCACCCGCACCCGCTCCAGGCTGCCGACCCCGGCACCGAACTCGTAGAACGCCGGCTTGCGTTCGATCACCTTCACCACCAGGTCGGTATCGCCGCTGGTCGAGTCCACCAGCACCGGCGAGATCGTCACGTCACGGAACAGAGATGTGTTCAGCAGGTTCTGGCGGGACTCCTCGACCTGGTTCCAGTGCAAGGGCTGCCCGGCTTCGATACTCAGCTCCCGCTCAATGATATTGTCGTGGGTGAATGCGTTGCCCCGCAGAGTCACCGTGCGGACCCGATGCGGCCGCCCCGGCACGATCCGGTACACGACATCCTCCGCATAGCCGGATTCGTCCTCATAGGGGACGATGCTGATCTCCGGCTCTACCCGCGCCTCGATAAACGTCTCGTTGCGATAGAGGGTCAGGAGCGCATAGATGTCACCGCCGAACGCATTGAGATCCGCCGGCGCCGGCTCCCCCTCGATCAGCGACATCACGGCCCGCAGCCGATCGGGGGCCAGCGGTTCATTGCCCTCGAATTCCACCTTGCGGATGAAGGTGCGCGGACCCTCGACGATCGAGATGTGCAGCACATCCCCTTCATCGACCACCGTGGTGATGGAATCCAGTTGGGCCTTGACCTGATGGAAGCCGCGGTTGCGGTAGAACGCCTTCAGCAGACGGACCTGCGTCGAGACCAGATGGGGCTGGTAGCGGGGAATGTGCAGGGGACGGGACCAGGTGGCTTCCTGGATGCGCAGCAGATTCTTTAGTTCACCGGTCTTGAAGGTCACATTGCCGGAGATCTCGATCGACGCCAGACGGTGGGTCTCCAGGCCGTAGTCCAGTTCCTCGTCGGCCCGCGCGGCAGACGGCACGATCAGGCCCAGCGAGACCACCGCCAGCCACAACACCAGTCCCACGGCCGGCCAAGCGCGTCCGCCGTCAGGAAATACTTCTGTTGCTGGTCCCCGGTTTGCCAAATTCCCGCTCCGCGCCTGACCACCGCACAAATTCGATGGAATTATTCTGTCGCCGATGTTATTCCCTAGGGCATGAAAACACGCCGTCGCCAAAACATTTCCCTGACCCTCGCCGCGGCCCTCGCCCTGCTGCTGCTCGCCGGCTGCCGTGACCGGGATCCCACGCTCAGGCTGTCCGACATCACACCCGGCGAACGGCTGTACATCGAACGCATCATCGCCCTGGAACGGGCCAAGTCGATGCGCCTGATCTACCCCAGGATCGGTGACGCCCTGTTCGATTCCCTGGCAAGCGCCTGGGGTGACAGTGTCAAACCCGAAACCCTGGCGGGCCTGAGCCAGGACCCCACCCGCGCCGTGGCATTGGGCGAACTCCTGCTGCGCGTGGTCAGCGCCGAGCAGGATTCTCTCAGTTGGGCGCCCGGCAGCAGCCGCCTGCATTTGCCCCTGCCCGATCCGGACCGCCCGGGCAGGCTGCGGCCGGCCGATCCGGCCGACAAGACCGCGGCGGCCCCCAAGCCCTAGTGCCCGGTCACCTTCCACACGTCCAGCACGACCACGAACGTCATGAACAGCAGCAGGATGATCAACCCGACCTGGGTGGCGATCGCCTGTAGGCGCTCCGGCACGGGCTTGCCGCCGCGCACCACCTCGATCAGCAGGAAGAGGACGTGTCCACCGTCCAGCACCGGTATCGGCATCAGGTTGAGCAGGAACAGGTTGATGCTGAAGAACGCGACAAAATACATCAGGTGGGAAAAGCTCCAGCGCAGCATCTCGCCGGCCGCCTGGCCGATCCGCAGCGGGCCGCCGACCGCGTCCAGGCCCAGCTTGCGTTTGACGAAGTCGCCCAGCACACCCGCGGTGATGGCAATGGTCTCGGCTGTGCGCCGATAGCCCAGGACCATCGATTCGCCCAGCCCCACCTTCTGATAGCCGAAGAACGGCTCCATGAAGATGCGGCCCTTGAATTCGCCGGGCGCGACCTCGGTGTTGGCCGGCACGACCACACCGCTCATGGGCTGACCGTCGCGCTCCCAGTCTATCTTGATCTCCTGATCCGGACTTTCGTTGATGATATCGGCCACACCGCCGAAAGAAGTGACCGGCCGGCCGGCCACCCGCAGAATGATGTCACCCTGCCGCAGGCCCAGTTTGTCGGCCGGACCACCCTTCTGCACCAAACCGACGGTTGTGTTCCAGGGACTCAGGCCCAATTGCCAGTAGCCCTTTTCGGCGTCGAAGAACGGAGACACGGTGAGTTCCAGTCGTCTCCCGTCCCGCTCGACGGTGACGGCAACCGGCGGGGTTTCGCCGCGCTCGGCGTTGGCGGCCGGCACCAACCCGCTGGTCACCTCGGACCAGGTGTGGACTTCCTGCCCGCCGACCGTCAGCAGTTGGTCCCCCACCACGAGACCCGCGGCGGCGGCCGGCGAATCGGCGACCACCTCGCCCACCGTGGTGAACGGAATCGTCTGCAGTCCGTTGCTCAACACCAGCAGGGTGTAGATCACGAAGGCCAGCACGAGGTTGAACAGGGGACCGGCAATGAAGACAAGCAGGCGCTGCCAGGGCGGACGGCTGTGGAAGTGCCGCTCCAGCGGGATGTGGTCGTCCATACCCGCGGCCTCGGCGTTGCCCTGCTCGGTGCCCATCGGGTACTTGCGTTCTTCCCAGGTGCCGGTGTCCTGGATCTCCTCCATCAAACCCTCACCGGCCATTTTGACGTAGCCGCCGAAAGGGATGGCCGACAAGACGTACTCGGTCTCGCCCCAACGCTTGCGCAGCACCTTGGGCCCGATGCCGATCGAGAACGTCTTGACGTAGACGCCAAAGAGTTTGCAAAAGAGAAAATGCCCCAGTTCGTGCACGATGACCACGAGTCCCAGGGTCAGCAGAAAAGCAAACACGGTTGTCGGTAGGTTGGTCGGCAAAGTCGCTCCCTCTATGGCCTGCCGCCCACCAGACGAGCTATGCGCTCGTCGGCAGTACGGCGGGCCTGTTTGTCGACGGTCAGGGCGGTCGCCAGGTCAGTGACCGGTCCACCGGCAAGCGCCGTCAGGCAATCCTCAATAACACGCGGAATATCCGCGTAGGTGATGCGGTCGGCCAACAGGGCCGCCACGGCGACCTCGTTGGCGGCATTCAGGACAATCGGCGCCGAGCCCCCCTGCCGTCCGGCGGCCAAAGCCAGCCGCAGGCAAGGGAAACGCACCAGGTCGGGCGCCTCGAAGTGGAGCGTTCCGATCTGGATCAAATCTAGCCTGCCCGAGGCCAGCGGCCAATGCTTTTCACCGCTGATGGCGTATTGCAGGGGGATCCGCATGTCCGGTGTGCCCAACTGGGCCAACACCGCGCCATCGACGAACTCGACCAGGCTGTGCACGATCGAACCGGGATGAACCACAACTTCTATCTCGTCATAGGCCACGCCGAACAGGTGGTGGGCCTCAATGACTTCCAGCCCCTTGTTCAAAAGGGTGGCCGAATCCACGGTGATCTTGGGCCCCATGTCCCAGGTCGGATGATTCAGTACTTCGGGCAGAGTCACCTGCGCCAGATCAGCCGCTGAAGTCCGACGGAACGGCCCCCCGGAGGCCGTCAGGATCAGGCGGGAGAGCTCCGCCTCGCAACGCCCGCTCAGGCACTGGGCAATGGCCGAGTGTTCCGAATCCACCGGCAGAATTTCCGCCCCGCCGGCAGCCACGGCCTGAGCCACCAGTTCGCCGCCCACCACCAGGGATTCCTTGTTGGCCAGGGCGATGCGCAACCCCCGGTCGGCCGCCGCCAGGGTCGCGGCCAGGCCGGCGGCGCCCACCAGGGCATTGACCAGGCAATGGGCCTGCTCGGCTTCCCGCACGAGCGTGACCAGGGAATCGGTACCGGCCGGCAGCA
>JAJRWA010000186.1 GCA_024277025.1 Candidatus Krumholzibacteriota bacterium
CAGGAAGTTGAAAATGCCGATACTGATCAGGCCGGGCT
This sequence comes from Candidatus Krumholzibacteriota bacterium, assembly GCA_024277025.1. Lineage (GTDB taxonomy): Bacteria > Krumholzibacteriota > Krumholzibacteriia > LZORAL124-64-63 > LZORAL124-64-63 > JAGRNP01. Next base: position 39 of record JAJRWA010000186.1, read on the forward strand.
GGGCCAGGGGCAGCATGACGCGGAAAAAGACCGTGTACTGATTGGCCCCGTCGATAATGGCCGCCTCGTGCAGCTCTGAAGGCAGCGTCTTGAAAAAGCCGGTGAGGAAAAAGACGCTGAAGGGCAGCGAATAGGCCACGTAGACCAGGATCAGCGCCCAGTAGGTGTTGAGGCCGCCGACCCGGTTGATGGTGAAGAAGAGCGGGATCAAAGCCAGGAAAATGGGGCAAAGCATACCGGCCATAAAGCCGTAAAACAGGATGCGGTTGGCGGGGAAGGGGAAACGCGCCAGCACATAGGCCGTCATGGCCGACAGGATCAGGATCAGGGCCAGCGAGGGCAGCACCACAATAAAGCTGTTCAGGAAATAGTCGCCGATGTGCGCGTCCACCCAGCCGCGTACATAGTTGTCCCACTGGGGCACGGCCGGCAGCTTCCACGGGCTGAAGAAGATCTCCTGGTCGGTCTTGAAGGACGTGTAGAAGAGCCAGACCATGGGGAAGATGACAACCACCGCCCAGGCGGCCAGCACCAGGTTGAGGATTATGCGCGAGACCCTTTCGCCGACGCTGATGCCGCCGCGGGCCGGCGCTTCTTCTGTGCGGGTTTCGATCACTGCATCGGTTGCCATATCAGTACTCCAGGCTCTCGCGGCGCATCAACCGCGTTAACACAACGGAAATAAACAGCACGATCAGGAACAGCGTGACCGCGATCGCGGTGCCGTAGCCAAACTTGCTGCCCAGAAAAGCCTCGCTGTAAAGGTAGGTGGACAGCACCTCGGACGAACGGCTGGGCCCGCCCTCGGTCATAGTCTGGGTGATGGCGAACATGTTGGTGGCGAAGATCATGATGAAGATCACCGCCGTCTGCATGGTGTCCCAGATCAGAGGTATGGTGACGTTCCAGAAAAGATGCCAACGGTTGGCCCCGTCGATCATCGCGGCCTCGTAGTAACTGATCGGGATCGACTCCATGGCCGCGATAAACAGCACCATGTAAAAGCCCACAGCCTGCCAGATAGTCACGCCGGATATGGCGTACAGCACCACGTCGGGATCGCCCAGCCACACAGGCGGCTCCGCAATGCCGATTATCTCCAGACAGCTGTTCAGGATGCCGATGGTGGGGTGGTAGACGAAGCTCCAGAGCACGCCCACCGCCACGATGGACATCACCTGGGGAAAGAAGTAGCTGACGCGGTAGAACTTGCTCAGCGGCACGCCCTGCGTCAGGATAAAGGCAAAGAACAGCGCAATCCCCAGCGTAAAGATGGGCAGAATGATGATATAGACCGCATTGTTGCCCAGCGCATTCCAAAAATTGTCGTCCTGGAGCATGCGCTGGTAGTTCTCCAGCCCGATAAACACCGGCTTTTTGGAAAGCCCCTTCCAGCGCGTCAGGCTGACGTACATGGCCCGGATATAGGGGAAAATGACCAGCCATAAGTACAGCCCCACGGAGGGGATCAGAAAGGGGATGATCAGCCGATATTTGTTGCGATACATGGCGCGCCTCCGTTGGAGGAACCGACCTGCGCCCACACGCGGAACGCAGACCGGGCGTTAAAATCTGCATGACCTTCCAGGAAGCTGCGAGCTTCCTGGAAGGTTGAACACGAGTCAAGCAAAGTAACGGACCGAACCTACGCCGTGCGCGTGTACTTCACCACGTCCGGGTCGTTCTTCACCTGCACGACCATGGCCTCCATGGCTTCCATCCACTCGTCAGGACCGATGCGGCCTGTCATCAGGTCGCCCGTGCGGTCGCGTGACTCGTCCGCCAGGTCGCGATACCAGTCCTTCCACAGGTAGTTGAAGGTGTCCTCGCCGGAAGCCTCTGCCACGGCGGTGGCCGACATCACGGCCGGGCTCAGCTCCACGCCCTCGGTGCCGCCGACCACGGGCATGATCGCGCCCACGTTCTGCGCGAACCACTTGGCATTGGCCTTGGACATGAGACAACGCAGGTACTCCATGCCGCCGATCGGATTTTCGCCGTTGGCCGGCACGATGAAGTTCTCGCCCGACCAGGCCAGTACAGAGTTGTAGGTGCTCTCATCCTCGGCCCCGGGCACGGGCTTGATCACCATGTCGAATCCCTCTGGCGTCAGGTCGCGCATCTCATTTTCCAGCCAGGTGCCGACGGGAATGAAGACCGCCTTCTTCTGCAGCCACTCGGCCTGCGCCTCGGTGTGGGTCAGGCCCTCGGTACCGGGCAGGATGTGACCGCGGTTGTACAGTTCCTGGATCTGTTCCAGAGACTTGCGCACCGCGTCCGTGGAGAACGAGCCTTCCACCAGGTTGTCCATGTCGATGATCTGCTGGAGCCCGCCATGCTTGTAGACCAGCGGCATGAGCACGCCAAAGACCATGTACTGCGGGTACTTGCCCTGATAGGTCCAGGGATACATGTCGGTTTCGGCCAGGATCATGTCGCCGAACTCCAACATGGCGTCCCACGTCTTGGGGTACTCCCAGCCCATCTCTTCAAAGAGGCTCTGGCTATGCCAGATGCCGGCTACCGTGTAGGAGAGAAGCAGAACGTACTGCACGCCGCCGTACTTGCCCGTGTCCTGGGAACCGGGGAAGAGGGTCTCGCCGAAGGTCTTGCCCGGCGTGTCCAGCGACGCGGCCTCGAAGAGCGGCGCCAGGTCCAGCAACTCGCCCTCCGCCACCAGGGCCGCCATATCCAGGCTGCCGGCCCCGCTGTTGTCGATCACGTCCGGCGGGTCGCCGGCGATGAAGCGCGGGCGAAGCTGGTCGCCGACGCGTTGGATGCCCTCCACCGTCATGGGGTTGTCGGGATGGAGGGCGCGGAAGATGTCCGCCGCATTGTCCAGATAGCCGCGGCCGTAGCCGCCCTCGAAGAAGATGCCTTCCACTTCCGTGCCCGGTTCTAGGCCGAGCGGGTTGATCGCCTCCGGCGCTACCTCAAAGGGCAGTTCCGGGGCTGCCGGAGCTTCAGCCGCGGGAGCCTCAGCCGCGGGAGCTTCGGCCCCACCGCCAGGCGCGCACGCCGCCAACGCCACACCGGCGCTGAGAATGCCTGCGCGCTGCAAAAACGTGCGTCGAGAAAGTCCGTTTCGTTCACTCATGGTCAATCTCCTTTAGTGTTTTGCGCCCCATGAGGGCGCGGAATGTAGA
>JAJRWA010000187.1 GCA_024277025.1 Candidatus Krumholzibacteriota bacterium
CACCTCGGGGACCAACAGGAAGGGACTGCCCCAGCCAGTGCCGTCGACCTGGTACTTTTCCTCCAGCATGTGACTCTCGTCGGCGGTGCCGATACCGCCTTGCACCGTCACCCGCTGATCCATCTTGGCTTCGGGCACGGCCCGCCCGCCCTCGGCCAGAGCCTTGGCCCAGATCTCGTGGATCTGCTCATAGAGCTGACCGCGTTTTTCCTTGAACTCGTCGAGCACCGGACCGAGCAGCGCACCCTTGCCGCCGAAGGCGTGGCCACCACAGTTCAGGCCGGACTCGATGCGGTATTCGCTCACCCACAATCCCTTACGGGCCAGCAACTTACTCTGGATAAAGGCCGAGCGGAAGTCGCCTACTTTCAGGATGATGCGCTTGCGGATCTCGCCGCTGTCATCGGGAAAGAAGTCGCCGAACTCGGCCAGATAATTGTAGAGGCGGCGGTTCAGGCCTGCCGACAGGATCAGCGACGACTCGAGCCGGCTGTTGGCATAACCGCGTAACGCGCTCATGGCGTCGGCAAATACCGGCGGCAGCAGCTGGCCGTTCTTCGTGCGGTCACGGTCCAGCTTGGTCATGATGTTCACGTCGATGGCGCCCGGCATGAGTTTCTCTTTGAGCAGGGTCTGCAGGCGCGCGCGCTCGGCAGGGTCGGCCGCGGACTTCATCTTCTCGTAGAGCTGGCGCAGGGGTGACTCGGGCAGCATCTCGAAGTAGCGATTCAGGTCGCTGCCTTTTTCGAAGAGCGAGCCGCGCAGCTTATTCATCTGCGCGCCGACCATATCGTCCATCATGTTCAAATAGGAGGTGATCCGACGAGCACGCGAATCGTCGTCGTCGTTGGCGATCTCGGCATAGGTCCGGCCGGCCACGCGGCTCAGGCGCTGACGCATCTGTTCGATGAGCACGTCGTCAACCAGGGACACGACCGAGCTGATGCCGTAGCGGGCCACTTTCAGCGGGGTGTCGATGGTGAATCCGGTCCCCATGACCGGGATGTAGAATTTATGTACCGAATGGGTCAGAGGATGACTCATGGCTTACGCTCCTTCAGGTTCTGTCCAGTTGAAAGATCGCTTCAACTGTCAAGAAATGCCAGAATATCCGCTGTTTTCTCCGTCATGAGAACTCTATCACCCCGGGATTCCACATTCAAGCGAATCACCGGCTCAGTATTGCTGCGACGCAGATTGAAGCGCCAATCACCCATATCAAGGCTCAATCCGTCCGTACGATCAATAGCCAAGGCGTCGGGCGCATAGGTGGCCTCGATCTTTTCGATGGCAGCGGCCGGATTAGTCAGCCGCCGGTTGATTTCCCCGCTCGCCGGGTAAGCCGCCTGCATGGCGGACACCAGCTCGGACAGGGGTTTGCCGCTGCGGGACATTTCCTGCAGAACGTGCAGCCAGGGCAGCATGCCCGTATCGCAGTAGGCAAAGTCGCGGAAGTAGTGATGGGCCGACATCTCGCCGCCGTACACCGCGTCCTCCCGGCGCATGCGTTCCTTCATGAAGGCATGGCCGGTCTTGTTCATGATGGGCCGGCCACCTGCCGCCTCCACCATCTCGACCGTGTTCCACACCAGACGCGGGTCGTGGATGATCGCGCCACCGGGGCTCTGGCGCAGGGCCGCGGCCGCCAACAGCCCGACCAGGTAGTAACCCTCGATGAATTCCCCCTGACCGTCGAAGAAGAAGCAGCGGTCAAAGTCCCCGTCCCAGGCCAGGCCCAGATCCGCCCCATGTTCACGCACCGCATCGGCAGTGGCGCTGCGATTGTCGGGCAACAGCGGGTTGGGGATGCCGTTGGGGAAGTTGCCGTCCGGTTCGTCAAAGATATGGATGAACTCGCAGGGCAGGGCGGCGGCCAGGGCGTGTACCACCGGTCCGGCGCAGCCGTTGCCGCCATTGGCCACGACCTTCAGCGGCTTGAAGGCCGACACGTCGAACTTGTCCAACAGGTAGGCCACGTACTCGGCCTGGATGTCTTCGTTGGTCACCTGGCCGCGATCCGCAGTCACGGCCAGATCGCATTCGACGGCCGCGACACCGATTTCGTTCAGCCCGGTGTCGCCACTGATGGGACGGCCCTCTTCGCGCACCAGTTTCATGCCGTTGTGATCCATCGGATTGTGGCTGGCCGTGACCATCACCCCGCCGTCCAGTTCGCGGGCGAAGGTCGTGTAGTAGACCATCTCGGTGCCGCACAGGCCGATATCCAACACGTCGCAACCCGCATCAAGCAGGCCGCGGGTGAGCGCCTCGCAGAGTTCGCCGCTGCTCAGACGGCAGTCCCGGCCGACGGTCATCTGCCTGGCGCCGAGAAAGCGGGCCGTGGCCAGCCCCACCCGGTAGGCCAGATCAAGATTGAGTTCGCCAGGAACTTTGCCGCGGATATCGTAGGCCTTGAAACAGGCGGGGGTGGTGGGCTTGTCGGCCATCGTTACCTGACTTTCCTGCGGCTGGGCCAGCCGGTGGCGGCGGCAAAAAAAACGGATTTCTTGTGAATTGCACCTCACTTGAGTAGCATGAAACCTTCATTGCGGCAAGGGAGGGCTCGTCCGGCGACTACCCCGGACTGGCCGTACACAGGGAACCCGCGACCAGAAACCAACCCGGAGGAATCCATGAAGAAGCTGTTGATACTCGCTGTCGCCGCCCTGGCGGCCCTGAACCTGACCGGCTGCGTGGTCTTTCACAACCACACCAGCATCAACGCCGACGGTTCCGGCACGGCCGAGATGACCATGTCCATCACCCCCGCGGTGCAGGAAGCCATGATCGAGATGAAAGCCCTGGACAACAGCCAGTCCCAGGAAATGGACTTCCCCCTGCTGGAAGACATGGACCGTGACGCCCTGGACAAGGCGGCCAAAGGCCACGGCGTCAAGGTCAAGAAGTTCGACAAGGCCCTCATCGACGGCCGTGAGACCCTGAACATCGTGCTGGAATTCGACGACCTCGAGGGCTTCAGCTACGTCATGGGCCGGGTCATGGGCGGCGGCGAGGACGGCGGCGGCATGGGCATCTTCGACGCCGGCGACGGCAACCTGGTGCTCAAGCAGGCCGAGTACGACTTCCCGCCCGAGCCAGAGGATGAGGCCAAGGGAGAGGAAGCCGCGCCGGCGGACGACATGCAGAACATGGACCCGGCCAAGATGCAGAAGCAGATGGAGGTCATGGGCAAGTTGATGGCCGCCATGTCCGAGCTGGACGTGGTCTTCAAGATCACCGTGCCCGGCGACATCATCAGCAGCAACGCCCCGGTGACCGAGGGCCGCACCAGCACCTGGTCGGTCAACGCCAGCAACATGATGACCATGGACCAGAACATGGATCCGGAAATCGTGTTCTCGGGCAAGGGTCTGAAGATCAAGCCCATCACGGAGTAGTTGGTAACGCAGCTGCGCCGCGCGGAACTGTCCTCGGCGGACGAGTCCCTGTTTCAGGAGCTCGCCGCCGAGGCGTTCGCCGGCTAGGTTTCCCGCCGCGCGCCGATCGCGGCCCAGACTCCGTAGCAAGTCAGGGCGGCCAGGACCACCAGGATCAGTACGGCGCTCTGGCCATACCAGGCAGACCAGTCCGAAGCCAGCGCCCGGCTGGACAGCCGCAGCACCACCCAACTGACAATCATCGCCACCACGCCCCAGCGCAGCAGCAGCAACAGCATGATCGCTGCCTGCAGCAGGCCAAACACGAGGCCGACGCCGCTGCTGGCTCCATTGAGCAGCGTCCAGACCAACAAAGTGACCAGCAGAGCCACGGTACGGCGCCGGATCACCTTGCGGATAAGGATCAGGGCGACCACAAATACCAGCGTAAAAGTCAGCAGCATGGCTTGGTCCACGATCAGGCCCAATGTCTGACGCTGCCCTTGCAGCAGTCCGGTGGGGATCAACAACGGTGTGAACGGCTTGCCCGACCACAGGGGTGAGATCACCTGGCTGACCGGGACCGCCAGCAGGAACAGGATACCCCCGCCGATAACCCCGACCAGTACCGAATAGCCGATCAGCGGATCCCGCCACTGCACCCGGGGCCGACTGAGCAGCCGGCTCGACGAAACGAACATCGTCGGCCAGACCTGCCGGCCCAGCGGCTCGGCGGCCGAATACAGGGCCCAGGAAGCCAGGCCGATAAACGAGGCCGCGGCAATGAGGGGCCAGATCTCGCTGGGCCACTCCCGGGTAAACAGGGCGTGGGACACCAGGGCGTTGCCGACCAGAAAGAGCCCGGAACAGAGGGCGCCAAAACGCAGGGCGCCTCGCCGATCGGCACGCCCTTGCTGCACGTTTCGCAACGTCACCCGGATGGACAGCACCACAACCAGCAGGATGAGCAGCGGCTGGGCAGCCGCAATCAGGTAGGCCGAGGCGCCGGGCGTCTGGCGCACCGGCTTGGTGCTCAACGGGACCAAACTGGCCACCGTCGTCACGTTGAACAGCACCGGACGCCCTTCGTACGATCCGGCGTCCACGCGCAGGGGCACAGCGGGACGTTCGGCGAAGGTCCCCACCCAGGCCCGACGCCGGTCCGGGGCCAGAAAGCGCTGGTAGCGCGGTCGATCTTCGCTGAACCGGGACAGGTCCAGGCCGGCCAACCGGAACATCGCTTCCCAGTCAGGCTCGGCCACCGAATCAACCAGCGAGTATCGCGTCGGCATGACTTCCAGCCGCCGCAGCCGCCCCGCACCATCCAACAGCACCGTCACCTCTCCGGGGGTGATCGGCGAAGGATTGATCATGCCGACCACACCGCGGATCAGGACCGGACCACCGACCGGGTTCGGCCGCAAGACAATCGGGGCCTGCCGATACCAGAACGAATAGACATCCGTCCGGCCGCTCAGGGCCAGGGCGGGATTGCCGCTGGTGTCGGTCGCGGCCACTTCCTGGATCACACTGTTCCAGATGAAAAAGCCCCAGGCCTGGTCCACCGGATTGGTGTAGACCTCTTCGCGATAGCCCAGCTGATCGAGCATGCCGCGGGCCCGGTCGACCAGCACGGCCGGCCGTTTGTCCAGGGGCACATAGTTGGTGATGGTCAGGGATCCCGCCCAGCGCGTGCCCGCCACCAGGATCAGCAGACCGACAAAAGCCAGCAGCAGGGCGCGGCCGGGCCGCAGCCCCTTTCTCTCGCCGGCCTGGGCCACCAGCTCGGGCGCCGGCGTCTCCCCCGCGGCCAACGCCGCGGCCAGGGGATCGCCGCCGGGCAGGGCCGCCGACACCGCCAGCGCCGACACCGGCCGGTCAGCGGGATTCTTCTCCAGGCACTGCAGCACCACCCGTTCCACCGCCGGATCCAGATCCGTCACATACTGCGTCAAATGGGAAGGTTGGGCGCTGGTGTGCATCTGCTGCATCTCGGCCTGGGTCCTGGCCTCGAAAGTGCGCTTGCCAGTGAACAGTTCGTAGAGCACCAACCCCAGCGCGTAGAGGTCACTGCGGACGCTCACCTCGCGGCCGGCGATCTGCTCGGGGGCCATGTAGGCCGGCGTGCCCAACCCGATTTCCCGGCCCTTGATCTGGTCCGCCAGTCCTGCCAGGCCGAAGTCCGTCAGGCGCACCCGGCCACGGCCGTCGATCATCACGTTGGCCGGTTTCAGATCGCGATGCAGGATGCCCTGGTCGTGGGCCGCAGCCAGGCCGGCACAGATCTGCCGGGCCACTTCCACGGCTCGCTCTTCGGGCAGGCGGCCGATTCTCAGCAACAGCGACGACAGATCTTCGCCGTCGACATACTCCATGCTCAGGAAGTGCTGCCCGTCGACCTCGTCGATATCGTAGACCCGGCAGACGTTGGGATGGGTCACCTGGCGGGCGGTGCGCACCTCGGACAGGAAGCGTTCGCGGCGATCCGGATCGCTTTCCAGTCCCTGGGGCAGAAACTTCAGGGCCACCGGCTGACCGAGTTTCAGGTCGTCGGCCCGGTACACTTCCCCCATGCCGCCGCGCCCGAGCAGGCCGACGATGCGGTAGCGGTCGGCAATCATCCGGCCCGGCACGAAGCGGTCCCCGGCCTGCGGAGGGGACGGCGCGGCCGCCGGGTCGGCAGCAATAGTCGCGTCCGGGTCCACCACCACCGTCGCGTCACAGTCCACGCCACAGGCGGGACAGAAACGATCTTCGCGATGGAGTTCGTACTGGCAGGCAGGACATTTCTTCATGGGATTATTCTAGTCCACAATAGACAGCGGGGCGACCACAAAGTCGCCCCGCTATGTCCTATCGGGAGCAGGCCACTCGCCACGAATCGGCCGCAGCAAGTATTTCCGGCAGGCGGCAAAGACAGGCAGCAAACCAGTAGACCTTGCGGTGCTCCGACACCCTGAGCACTTCATCCCCAGCTTCGTCACTCTCTTACAAGCTTAAAGACTGCCATAAAAGGAGTCTGGTTATACTCGCCCTCCACATCCTCATCGACGACCCAGAGCAGCTTGTCCCCGTGCAGTGCAATACGCCCCGGGGTCTCCGGCAATCCAATCAATCGAATACCGCGGAGCGGTTCACCATTCTTGCCAAAGGCTAGAAACTCCACGGTCCCCGGCGCCCCTCCCAATTTCACTTGAGGCTGGATCCACACCTCTCCATTCTCCCGGGCAAACATGGATCTAATCGACTGGTGATACACTGCAGGCACAACCTTACTGTTGCCAGAAATCTGGAGATCGGCTGGTTCATTGTCAGCCCGACGAACCAACGGCCATTGGTTCTCAATAGCCCAGACCAGCCTGAGATCCCTATCATAGCACTCGACTCTGGTCGAATAGAGACTACTCTGGACAAAGGTGAACCCGTCGTCCGATACAGCAACTCGCGGTATCGTCCAAAGCACATCCTCGCTTACAGTGGACCCCGGCCCCGGAAGGTCTACCTTCAGCAGCTCCCGATCCCCCAGGGTATTGCCGTTACTATCTAGCGCGACCAGCCACGTCGAAATCTTGAGGGATCCGCCCGAGAATACACCGCGTGAAGCCAGGGCAACCCAGGACGCACCATTCCAAAACAACCGAACAAGTTCGCCATCGACATCAAATGACCACGAATGGTCGAAGGTCCCGTCCGATTTATAGAACAAGACTTTCGGAGACATTGAAAAATCAGCGCGGGCAATCCCGCCTGTCGGAAGCACAACCGGTTCGCCGGCACCTCGATGATCCTCCGGGCCTTCACCGACCGTCCCGACTGCAAATACTTCATCACCTCCATAACCCAGCTTGATGAGTTTCTCGGAAATCCGATCGCAAACGAAAACGACTCCGTTCGTATCGACGACTGCACCGATCAGTTCACTGGGGTAGAAGCCCTCAGGTCCAAATGCAAACGGAACGTCAGCACTTTGAGCAACAGACCATTCTTGAACAAGGGCAAACTCGACTACCGGGCTCTTTGCCGGAGAATCAACAACGGCCACGATCAAGAACAGAACGGAGAGAATTGTCTGGCGCTCCACGCACTTCCTCCTCACAGACGAGCAATTGGGCAGCCAATGCGCCCGCAGCGGAATCTGCGGGCGCCGTCCAGCGATCCATACAGCCTAACTACGTGTTACCGGTTTCTCCATCACGAACGCATAGGAGGACCGCAATGGAACGAGGCGGAGTTCCTTACCCAACTCATCAGCCCTATCTGGACTGCTTTCATTGCTTGATTGATAAAACCAGCCATCAGCACAATCCGGGCAAGTAATGCCCGGTAGACAATAGCCCTGGCAGCACTTCTGCTCCTTGGTTGAAATATTGCATCCTTCATCATCAGCCACCGACGTATTCATGCAGACGATCATCAGCGCGCACAAGACCAGGAAAGTGATTCGCATTTCGGCATTTTCCCTTTTTCTTGGTGAGATTGGCGACATTTCAGTATTGGAGTCGGCAAGGTGTGCCAATCCTGTGTCTGTTAGTTGCACAAGACCGTATCTTGGATGCAGCACGACCACAGTTTTTCTTGGCTGAATTTTCCTATACGTCGCACAACGGCCAATTCCCTTGCCGAATATTCACAACAATCAAGACGTTCGCCAGTAGGGCGAACTAAACCTTCGCAAGAGCCCAGTAACAGGCATCCTACCCCGAGCGGCGGGGGGGGCAATTCCGGCACTCAATAGCCATGAGCGTAGTTGCCGCCGTCCTCTCTGCAAGTGTGATTTTACGGTTGATTCGGCGATTCCCATGTCAAGCGAAATCTCTCTTGTAGTCCGACCCAGTTCGTAGTGGGCCGAAAAAATCTGTCTTCGTAGAGAGCTCAACCGGGTCAAACAGACTTTCAGAATACGGATTTCACAAAGTACTTCGTTTTCCACATCTGGTCTCGTCGCCTCCGAATTACGCAGGCCCGCAATTCTCTTTGAGATTTCCAACCCAGCCCTGCGGCGACGAAACTCCTGCCTTACAACATTGCGGGTTACGCCGTACAGCCATGAGTCGACTGAACGTATTTTCTCCGTATTCTGAGGCGACATCAAAGCTACTCTAAAGAACACCTCGGCGGCCAATTCCGCAGCCAAATCGGCATCTCCAGTCAATACGAGCGTTTGGTGCAATACTGCCTTTCTATGCTTCTCATAAACTATTCCAACCCATTGGATGTCAGATACTTCCCCACGGCGCGAAGATTCGCCTCTCAGTCGGCACATTGCTCTGTTTCCTCACCTAAATCCGCACATATAGTAGCTATCCCCCCGCTCAGCGGAGGCCTTAGTTGTGAACCGCTCAAAGCGGTCTTAAAACGCGCCCGCTACGCGGACACTTGGGCCACCCAGAGGTGGCTGGGATCTCAAGTTGTCAAAACGCAGCTTCTCTTGCCGCACTTCCTCTTCTTCATGGCGGCTACTTAGGAGGAATCGATATCATCATATGGACATGGTCTGACATGGGGCTTCCTTTCGTCCGCGTGATACTTTCAGCGGCTCACAGAGAGATTCCCCATTATCATCCCGCAAATGTCAAACCCTGCGTGCCTCCCCGGCAAAGCCGGGGGGACTCCAGCTTACGCTAGGCCTGCTCGCCACCGATCGGCGTCGGTGCCGGCCGTGTCTTCAGCTCCCGGTCCATCATGAAGATGCCCGGGCCGCTGTCGCCGACCATGCGCAGCTTGTTGACGATATCATCCACGTTGGCCTCTTCCTCGACCTGCTCCGAGACGTACCACTGCATCACGTTGTTGGTGGCGTGGTCCCGCTCTTCGAGGGCCAGATCAGCCAGCTTGGTGATGTTCTCGGTCATGTATTTCTCATGCTCCAGGGCGGCTTCGAAAGCAGCCAGGGGGCTGTCCCACTCGCGGGGCGGCGCAGCCACGGTCTGCAGCTCGATCTTGCCGCCGCGCTCAAGCACGTAGTCGAAGATCTTCAGGGCGTGCTGATGCTCCTCGTCCGCCTGCATGCGCATCCAGTGGGCACAGCCGTCCAGGTTCTTCTCCTCCATGTACGCCACCATCGCGCGGTAGAGGTAGCTCGAGTAGTATTCCTCGTTGATCTGCTTGTTCAGGGCTTCTTGCAGCTTAGGGCTCAACATCTCTCTGCCTCCGGACTGGGACCCGCCTTGTTCGGCAATAGCGTTCATCTAACGCAGAAATTAGCCATTGGAGCGCTGAATAGCCACTGCCAATTGGGAATTGACCCCATTTTGGCAGAATTCTGATCCTGAGAACCAGGACCGATTCCGTTTGCGAATTGCGCCGGTCCTGCTATCATATATAGAGAAAATCCCGGGCCGGAATACCTCTCTTATACTCTGGAGACCCATTGCGGCCCGTTTTTGCGGACTGTCGGCGCCAAGCCACATTGAAGGATCCCTGCATGCCCAGAAAAACCGTCGCGAAATTCTCCGTGGAGTACCTGCAGATCCTTGACGACAAGGGCAAACTCGACGCCAAACTGGACCCCGACCTGAGCGAGACCGAAGCGGTCACCATGTACCGCTGGATGCGCCTGGCCCGCGAACTGGACGAGCGCATGCTGAAGCTGCAGCGCCAGGGCCGACTGGGCACCTTCCCGCCCAACACCGGCCAGGAGGCAATTTCCATCCCGGCCGCCCTGCAGATGCAGGAAAAAGACTGGTTCGTCGGGGCGTTTCGCGAACTGGGCGGCCGCCTGGTGCGTGGCGAGCCTCTGACCAGCACCCTGTACTACTACAACGGCTGGGAAGAGGGCAACATTCTGCCTAACAAGGAATCGCGCATCCTGCCGACCAGCGTGGTGATCGGCTGCCAGATCGAACACGCCGCCGGTCTGGCCTATGCCTCACGCTACCAGGGTGAGGACGCGGCCACCGTCTGTTTCATCGGCGACGGTGGCACCAGCGAGGGTGATTTCTACGAAGGTCTGAATTTCGCTGCGGTCTGGAAGGCGCCGGTTGTCTATATCATTCAGAACAACCAGTGGGCCATTTCCATCCCCCGCGACCAGCAGACGGCCAGTCAGACCCTGGCCCAGAAGGGCGTGGCCCTTGGCTTGCCGGTGCTGCAGGTCGACGGCAACGACCCCTTGGCGGTGACCGTGGCGGTGCGCGAAGCCCTGACACGCGCCCGTAGCGGCGAGGGCCCGACCCTGATCGAGGCCGTGACCTACCGACTGATGATGCACACCACGGCCGACGATCCGACCAAGTACCGCACGGCCGAGGAAGAACAGGCGGCCTGGGCGAAGGAACCGCTCATCCGGACCCGCCAATACCTGGTGGCCAAGGGCTACTGGGACGACGACAAGGAAGAGGCCTTGCTGGCCGCGGTGAAGGCCGAGGTCGAAGCGGCGGTCAAGGAGTTCGAGACGGCCAAGGACTGGGCCCAGGACGAGCCCTTCCGCCACGTCTACGGCACCGAGCACGCGGGCATCACCGCCCAGCACCAGGACTTCCTGGCCAACGTGGCGCGGGAGGGCAAATAATGGCCAAGCTGAATATGGTCCAGGCCATCAACCTGGCTTTGCATCAGGAAATGAATCAGGACAAGTCGGTGCTGGTCCTGGGTGAGGATATCGGCGTTGACGGCGGCGTGTTCAGGCTGACCGAAGGCCTGCTCGACGAGTTCGGCAGCGAGCGCGTGATTGACACGCCCCTGGCCGAGAGCGCGATCATCGGCACCAGCATTGGGATGGCCATGGCGGGCTTGAAACCGGTCTGCGAAATGCAGTTCTCGGGCTTCAGCTACCTGATGATGGGCCAGTTCGAGGCCCACGCGACCCGGATGCGCGCCCGCACCCACGGCCAGTTCACCGTGCCGATGGTC
>JAJRWA010000188.1 GCA_024277025.1 Candidatus Krumholzibacteriota bacterium
CCGTGCTGGTCCGGGCGCTGGTAGGCGATCAACTCACCCTGGCCGGTGCTGAATTCACGCAGCTTGAGGCGGCCGTGCGGGGCGTGGTAGAACGTGTCCTTCTGGCAGATCAGCTCGGGCGGACCATCACTCAAAGCCAGGGCCAGCTTACGCAGCCGGGCGGGATTGGCTGCCTTTGCCTTTATTTCCACATTGCGAGCCATGGGGATCTCCTTGATAATGCGATTTCGCGGTCTGCCATTCAGGACCGATTACCGGAATCCGAAAACCGAAGGAACGGTTACGAATATGACAGGACAACACGCGGTCGGCATCCGATTTCTTGCCCTTGCGGTTCTGGTGGCGCTACCGAGTGCCGGCGCCCAGGCCCAGACCGCCGATAACGCTGCTGAACAGGGCGGCAGCAGCACCGCAATCAGCGCTGCCCCCGGTGACCTCTGGCTGGATATCGAGGCCTTGCCGACGACCGAGAATGCCTGGTGGCTCGTCGGTGGTGCGGCCCTGGCGATCACCGTCCACCAGTTTGAGGATCCGGACGGGGCGGCTGATGCCCTGAACAAGGGCCTTCTTGATCCCATCTCGGATTTCGGCAACATCTGGGGCGACATGCGGGTGCAGGTGCCGCTGGCGGTGGGCGCGTGGGGGCTGGGCAGCATGACCGACAATCGCGCCATGGCCGAGCTGGGTTACGATCTTTCGCGGGGGCTGCTGCTCAGCTACGGCGTGGTCAGCCTGATCAAAGTCGGGGTGAACCGCACCCGGCCCAATGGTGACGACTACAGCTTCCCCTCGGGGCACACCGCGGCGGCCTTCACGACAGCCGGCGTGGTCTGGGAGCGTTGCGGAGGGGGCTGGGCCGGCTGGTCAGCCGTAGCTCTGGGCGTGACGACAGCCATGTGCCGGATGGAAGACCACAAGCACTTCGCTTCGGACGTGGCGGCCGGTGCCACCATCGGCTGGATTGTGGGCCGCACGGCGGGTCGCGAGCGGCACACCGGCGGGGTCAGCTGGCAGTTGGTCCCGGCTGGTGCCGGACTGGCGGTAGCCGGTAATTTCTGATCAAACGAGGGCGCCTCCATGCGGTGACGCCCTCGCTGTTCTGCCTCGAACCTTCGGTCGGCTGCTACTTGGTCTTGTTCCGCGGGAAATCGCCGTGATGCGGCACCCGCACCGGCTCATCCTTGATCTTCTGCAACAGAACCTCGACGGCCTTTTCCAGCTGCGGGTCCCGGCCGGCAATCTCCTGGTCAGGCAGATTGTCCAGCGGGATGGTCGGCTCGACGCCGTGGTTCTCCACGTCCCAGTCGCCGTTGACGTTGAACAGACCGAACTCGGGGAAGGTCACCGAGCCGCCGTCCATCAGCTGAATGCCGCGGCTGATGCCGACCAGGCCGCCCCAGGTGCGCGTCCCGATCACTTCACCCAGCTCATAGTACTGGAAATAGTAGGGCAGGGCGTCGCCGCCGCTGCCGGCGTAACCGTTGCTGATCATGGCCAGATGGCCCAGGAAGGCCGTGCCCGGCGTACGCCAGTCCTGGCCGTAGCGGGGCTTCCACAGGTTGACCAGCTTCTGGCGCAGGATATTCATGAAGAAGTCGGGAATGAACCCGCCGCCGTTGAAACGTTCGTCGATGATCAGGCCCTCTTTGCGCAGGTTGGGGTAGTACCCCTTGGCAAAGCCGACCTGGCCGCCGACCGCGGTGTTCGGCAGGTGCAGATAGCCAATCTTGCCGTCTGACAGCTCGTCCACCTTGCGGCGGTTGCCCTGGACCCAGGCCTCGTAGCGCAGGGCGAACTCGCTGGCGATGGGCACGACCGTCACCTCGCGGCTGTCCTTGCCGTCGGCCCTGGCGGCGACTTCCAGCACCACCTGTTTGCCCACCTTGTTGTCCAGCAGGCTGTACGGGTTCATGGGGGCCTTCAGCTCAATGCCGTCGATGCTGATGACATACTCGTCACCGGCCACTTCCTGGCCCGGAGCGTTGAGCGGTGCCGGTGTGCCGGCGTTCCAGTCGACCTCGGTGTAGACACGGCCGAACTGGTAGCGATCCGCCCCGTCGGCCAGGGCGAACGTGCAGCCCAGCAGACCGGCCGCCACGCGCTTGGGCCGGGGCATCTCACCGGGGCGCACGTAGGAGTGCGAGCTGCTCAACTCGCCGATCAACTCACCCAGGACGTAGCTGAAATCCGCGCCGTGGGCCACGTAGGGCACCAACTGGCCGTAGCGTTCGTACATGTGGTCCCAGTCCACGCCGTGCATGCCCGGATCGTAGAAGAAATCACGTTCCTGGCGCCAGGCATCGCGGAACATCTCGCGCCATTCGGCCCGCGGATCCACCCGGGCGCTCATTTCACCGACGCGCAGCGGCTCGTCGGCCGGCTTCTGGTCCGCCTTGGCGTCCACGATGCCGAACTTGTTGCCCCGCATGGCGTAGAGCAGTTTCTCGCCATTGGCGGCCAGATCGTAGCCAACGGCGCCCTTGAGCGCGGTCTTGGCTTCCCGGTCGCCCATGTCGAAGACCATGATCGACGACGTGGCGCCCTGATTGCCGCGCCCGCCACCAGCCACAAAAGGACGGCTCATGTAGAACAGTTTGCCGGCGGTGAATTGCAGGCTGTAGTAGTTGCCCGGCGTCACGTCCAGGGCAATCATGCGGTCGGCCAGACCAGCCAGCTCGATCTCGATGGGCTGCTCGGCTTCTTCCTCATCCTCTTCGTCCTCGTCGTCATCCTTTTTCTTGTCGTCCGCCTTGTCTTCGTCCTTGTCCTCGTCCCCGGTCACTGCCACCTCGTCACTCTCGGGCGGGAACGGGTGCTCCACATCGCCGCGCAAGGTGACCAGATACAATCCGTCCATGTTGGCCCAGATGGGCTTCAGGTCGTACCCGCCCAGGGTCGGGTTGAAGTGCTGGCCCGAAACGAAGAAGAGATAGTCTCCATCATCGTCAAAACAGGGTGCCGAGTCATCGGTGAAGTCACCGGTCACGCGGTGGGTCTTGTTCCCGGCCACATCGTACACGTAGATCGAACGGAAACCGTTCTCTTCGGTCTTGGCGTAGGCGACCCAGCCGCTGTGGGGGCTCCAGTCCCATTCGTTGATTTCGCCACCGACCGACTGGTCGATTTTCTTCAGCTTGCCGTTGTCGGCGTCCACCAGCCACAGGTTCATGGCCGCGTCATTCAGCAGCAGATGCTTGCTGTCCGGACTCCAGTCCAGGTTCATCTTGTAGGTCTTGCTGCCCTTGGTCAGTTGCCGGGGTTCTTCCTTGCCGTCGGCCGTGCGCAGCCACACTTCATATTCGCCGGTTTCGTCGCTCAGATAGGCCACATACTTGCCGTTGGGCGACCAGGACGGGGAACGCTCACGCACGCCGGGCGTCGCCGTCAGATTGCGGACATTGCCCTTCTCGGCCGGCACGGTGAAGATGTCTCCACGGGCTTCGAAGGCGACGCGCTTGGCGTCGGGCGCCAGACTGCCGCCACCGATGCGGTTGCCCACCGATTGGACCTTGGCCCGCGTCAGCACATTGTCGCTGTACAACGAGACCGTCACCTTGCGGGTCTTCTCGGTTGCGAGATCCAGTACGTAGAGGTAGCCGCCGTTCTCGTAGACGATCGCCCCGGGGCCCTGGCTCGGATTCTTGACGTCATATTCGTTGTGATGGGTGATCTGGCGGTGCTCCCGGCTGACGGTGTCGAACACCCAGATCTGCAGGCGACCGGTCTGGTCGCTGGTGTAGTAGATCTTGTCGCCCTGCCACATGGGGAAGTTGTCACTGCCGACCCAGTCGGTGACCTGGTCGGTGGTGTTGGCCTTGAAGTCGTAGACCCAGATGTTCTGGGCCATGCCGCCCTTGTAGCGTTTCCAGGTGCGGCGCTCGCGGCTGATGCGGTTGTAGGCGATCTTGTCGCCGTCGGGGGAGTAGCTGGACAGGCCGCCGGTGGGCAGGATGATACGCGTCGGCAGCCCGCCGTCGATGGGCACGGTGAACAACTGCTGGTCGCGTCCGGTGCGGCTTTCGCGTCCGGACTGGAAGCGCACGGCCTGGCCGTCCGGCTGCCAGTCGATGACGCGGTCGAAACCCGGATGCCAGGTCAGGCGCACGGGCTCGCCACCCACGGCGGGAATCGTGTATACGTCATTGTTGCCGTCATAGTTGCCGGTAAAGGCGATGGACTGGCCATCCGGACTGAACTTGGGATTGATCTGGTAGCCGACCGAGCCGGTCAGGCGCCGCGCCTGGCCGCCCGCCGCCGAAACCGTCCACAAGTCCCCGGCGTAACCGAAGACAATGGTGTCGCCGTGGATATCCGGCGAGCGCAGCAGTCGCATGTCCTTGGGGTTGGGCTTGCCGTCGACCACATCGGTGGCCAGGACGGGCAGGGCGGTCAGGGTGACGGCCAGCATTGCCAGAACGCAACTGGTCCGCAGCGGGGTGTTCGTGAGACGCATCAATGACCTCCGACTGAGTTCGTGCCGCCTGGGAGAGAGGCCGCCGGAGCGGGTCCCAGATCAGCGGGAAATTCGGCTGTTACATAGATCAGGCCGGCCACACCGGCCACGTTTCGCGCCAATTCGTCCGGGTCGATCTTCTCGAACGTATCGGCCCGGGAATGGTGCACATCGAAGTAGTGGGTGGTGTCCACCCGGTGACCGACGCCAATGACGCCTTCCTTGACGATGAAACTGACATCGAATCCCGACCCGCCTTGGTTGACGGACCACTCGCCGGGCGCCAGACGGGCCAGTGGAGCCATGCGGCGGGCCAGATCGGCCACGATGGCACTGTCGGCGTCCACGGTGAAGCCGCGGGGGGCAAAACTGCCCGAATCGCTTTCCAGGGCCAAAATGTGACGATCCAGTTCAGCGCGGTGAGCGTTCAGGTACGCCCGGCCGCCAAAGCCCCCCATTTCTTCACAGGTAAAATGGACAACCCGGACAGTACGGCGGGGACGCAGCCCTTGTTGCAACAATTGGCGGGCCGCGGCCATCGTCAGCACCACGCCGGCGCCGTCGTCCTGGGCGCACGTGCCCACGTCCCAGGAATCGAGGTGTCCACTGACCAGGATGATCTCTTCCGGCTTCTCGCGCCCACGGATCTCGCCGATGACGTTGTAGCTGGTCGTCGAGTCGTGGTTGGTTGCCTCCATCGACAACCGCACCCGTGGTTTCAGGCCGCGCTCACACATGCGGTACAGGCGTCCGGCGTCCTCGACGGTCAGGGCAGCCATGGGGATGCGTGGCGCGTCGTCGGCGTAGCGCATCATGCCGGTGTGAGGCGCGCCCAGGCTCTTGCCCGTTACCGAGCGGATCAGGCAGGCGACCGCTCCGTGGCGGGCCACCGTGCTGGCCCCGTTCACTCGGTAGCGCACGGTCTTGCCGTAGCCCTCCCAGGGCATGTTGAACAGCACGATCTTACCGGCGGCCTCGTCCTGGCGTGCCTCGAATTCATCCCAGTCGCGCACGGCCATGATCTCGGCCTCGATGGGCTCACCGCCGGTGCCGTCACTCAGGCCCATGGAGATCATGTCCAGATCAAACTCCAGCGGGTAGGTGCATTGGGCCCACTCTTCGCCGCGAGTCCAGTAGGGTACGGTTGCGGGCTCTGTCCAGACGCTGTCGAAGCCGGCGGCCTTCATGGTGGCCACCGACCAGGCGACGGCTCGTTCATGCCCCGGAGACCCGGTCAGGCGCGGGCCGACGGTGTCGCACAATTCACCCAGCTTGTCGTAGGCGTAGTTGTCGGCCAGGGCGGCATCGATCAGCTTGTCCAGGGGTGTCTGGGGCGGCAGTACCGGCGGGCCGGGCGCGATGGCCTCGGTCTGCGGCGCATCTGACTTGACCGCCGGGGCGGAGGCCGCCGTCATGACAGAAGACGTTGTGGCGGCCGGGGCGCAGGACATCAGGCCGAGCAGGACGAGCAGTCCCGGCACGGCCCAGGGGGCACGCTTTTGCATGTAGGCTCCTTGTTGGGAAGAGCGGGGGGATGTCGAGTCAGCGACAGTAGCACAATTAGGCGGGACAAAGAAGGACCTTTCCCCTAGATTTCCCCACTTACGATGAACATCAGCTATCCAGGGGCCCGATCCATGCGACATGAACTATCGACCATACTGCTTGGTCCGC
>JAJRWA010000189.1 GCA_024277025.1 Candidatus Krumholzibacteriota bacterium
AGTCACGCATTGCAGAACTGACTCCGCATGGCTGGCTGGCCATCAATAAATCCGAAGAGAAATTGAGCGCCTAAAACCCCGCTGCTGAAATTTTAGCATGGGCGAAGCGTGGGCGGTAGGTGCGGTTGCTCATCCGTTTACGTTTCTTGTGCAGCATCTAACGCCGCCGATGCGCACGCGCCGGTACCGCCGACCGTCCCGGTGCCGTGTAGTAGCGGACCGGAAACATCAGGTACTTCTCCGCTTTTTCCTCGATGACGATATCGGGCCCGACCTCGTCCAGCACCGCGGCCAGGCTCAGGCGCCGGTAGTTGCTGGTCCACACGAAGCGCGCCTCGCTGAATCCCCGGGACAACCAGGGCAAGAGCGCGTCGCCATAGGAATCCCGCAGGACCAGCAGGCGCGGCAGATCCGGCTGTTCCTGCCGCACGTTGACCGGGAACCGGTTGGCATTGGGCACGTTGCGGGGTTTGGGCAGGTTCGTGATCTCAAGCGGCGGCAAGGCGGCGGCAGCCACCCGTGGTTCGGTTTCCCGTAGCCAGCCTTCAAGCCCCATCAAGGCCGCCAAGTCCCCATGGCGCCGGGTCTGCCAACTCAACTCGGGCCCGTCGGTCACCAACGGGCGAACCCGACCGTCCAGCCCGGCCAGGAATCGGGTTATGGCGCCAGCCGCCTGGAAAGCCCCCAAATCGTTCCAATGCGAGTCGATCTGGTGATAGAGCGGACCATCCCGCCACCGCAGGTCCCGCAACGGCTCCTTCAGGTCCAGAATGATCAGGTCGGTCTCCGCCCGCAGGTAGGCCAGAAAGAGATCCGCACTGGTCTCGGCCGGCGGCGCACCCACCGATTCCGGCAGTTTCTCCGCGTACACCGACCACTTGTCCGGCACGACCACAAAAACATAGGTGATGCCCCGGGCGGCGAAATAGTCCCGGTTGTGCACGAGCTGGTCCTTCAGGTCCGCGAACATCTGCCGGTGTCCGGCCGGCAGGCGGGCCAGATGGTTCTGCCGCGGGTCGCCCCCGCGCACCCCGCGCCCATCGTAGAACAGCCAGCGGTCACGTCCCGGCAGGACCAGCGGCGAACCCGAGGCATTGAAGACCCGGTAGTGGAACAGGCCGTGCAACCGCACCAGCAGGCGGCGAAAACCGAAATGATCGTTGAACCATTCCTCGTAGGCAGCGGGCCGGGCGGCCAACGGCACAGCCCCGCCGCGCGGCAGCACCGCCAACTCGCGCTTCTCGTTCAGTTCACCACTGCGGTCCAGGTCCGGCACCACCAGACCCACCAGGGGCAGAGTGCACACCAGCAGGAAGAGGACGGCAAAAACCAGATTCCCCGGCGGCCGGTGCGTCATGGGTGTGCGATCCATCCTCACCTCCTAGAATCGAAAATAGATGAACGGGTTGTACGAACCCGAGGCCAGAGTCATCACCGACAGCAGCAGCACCGCCAGCAGCACCACGTTCTTCAGGCCACCATAGGCGACGGCCGGCAACGCGCTGGCTGACCGGGCCAGCACCCGATCCCGGCAGCGCAGCAGGGCCGGCAGCAGCGGCAGGGAAAACGCCCCGCCGAGCACGAAAGCCACCACGACTTCAGTCGTCAGCGCACTGCCGAGGGAGACGGGCCCCGGTTGGCCCGGCGCCAGACCAGCCATGGCCCGCAGGAACTCGCCCATCTGGGCCGGCCCGGACGAACGGAACACGACCCAGCCCAGATTCAGGACCAGATGCGCATAGACCAGGCGCAGCAGAAAAGGCAGGCGTTTCAGGCGGGCAGCCAACCCCATCCGTTCCACGACCAGGAACAGGCCGTGATACAGGCCGAACATCACGTAGCCGTAGGCCGCCCCATGCCACAGTCCGCACAGGAAGAACACGGTCACCAGGTTGAAATACACGCGCACTTCGCCAACCCGGTCACCGCCCAGCGGGAAGTAGAGGTAGTCGCGGAACCAGGTCGAAAGCGAGATGTGCCAGCGTCGCCAGAACTCCTGGATCGAGCCCGAGATGTACGGGTAGTTGAAATTCTCGGGAAAGTTGAAGCCCAGCATCCGGCCCAGACCGATGGCCATGTCCGAATAGCCGGAGAAATCGAAGTAGATCTGCAGTGCATAGCCCAGCACGCCCAGCCAGGCCAGGCCCGCAGTCAGCTGGTCGCCGGGCAGGGCGAAGATGCGGTCCACCGGCACGGCCACCGTGTTGGAGACCAGGACCTTCTTGGCCAGGCCCTGGGTGAAACGCACGCAGCCGTAACTGAAGCCCTCGCTGGTGACCACGCGCTCTCGCAGCTCGGCCGCCACGTCGCGGTAGCGCACGATGGGGCCGGCCACCAGTTGGGGGAACATCGTGACATAGCAGGCGAAGTCGATGAAGTTGCGCGTCGGCTGCACCTGGCGCCGGTAGATATCGATCGTGTAGGACATGGACTGGAAGGTGTAGAAACTGATG
Source organism: Candidatus Krumholzibacteriota bacterium (assembly GCA_024277025.1). Taxonomy (GTDB): domain Bacteria; phylum Krumholzibacteriota; class Krumholzibacteriia; order LZORAL124-64-63; family LZORAL124-64-63; genus JAGRNP01. Next base: position 2,454 of record JAJRWA010000189.1, read on the forward strand.
CCCAGCGGCAGGGTGATATCCAGCGCGTCGCGCAGCGGCCCTCGCCCCAGACCCACCAGCCCGGCCAGTCCGGTCACCGCCTCGATGCCGAAATTCGCGTACTTGAAGAAACCCAGGATCGAGAGATTGGCGACGATCGAAACCACCAGGAACAGGCGCCTCAGGCGCGGCCGCGTGCTGCGCCCGATCACCTGCCCGCTGACGTAGTCAATCGTCGTCGAGGCCAGCATCACCAGCAGCAGCCAATTCTCGCCCCAGAAATAGAACAACATGCTGGCCAGCAGGATGAAGCCGTTGCTCAGGCCAAAGGCCAGACGTCGCCCGCGCCCCTCGGGCAGCCAGCGCGTCGGCGCGAACACCAAGGCGTATAGCGCCAGGAAAAGCGGCAAAAAACAAAAGAGAAAGATCGGTGAGCTGAATACCATCGCCGTCTAGTGCCCCGTTCCCCACATTTTCTCACCGGCGGTTACGGCGACCGGCAGCGTGTTCTCCAATCCGGGCAGCGGACAAGTCGCAAAGGGGGTAAAAACACAGGGCGGATTGTAGGCCCGATTGAAGTCCAAAGTGACCCGGCCGTCCCCGTCAGGTGGATCCACGACCAGGAAGCGACCGCCGGGATAGGTGCCATGGCCGTTGGAGGCGTCACCGAAGACCAGAAAAAGCGACTCGCCCGGCTTGCCGGTCGGACGCAGCCGGCACTCCTTGCCCGCCAGTTCGAACACCAAGGTGCCGGGCGTGGGCTCGGCCGCCACCTGCCCCAGGACGTTGGCCACGCGCATCGTGCCGGGCTCGCCCTCCAGCCGGGCCTGCACCCGCCAACTCTTCTTCACGCGGTAGCGATCGATACCCTGGAATTCGCGCAGGGTCCGGGCCTGGCTGTCCTTCACCCGCAGGAAGAACTTCTCGCCGCGCTGGATGACGTAGAAAACGACCGTCCCGCAGGACAACATGTCCGGTGCCCCCGCGCCATCGGTCTGAATCTCGCCCGCGGCGAATAGCTCATCAGCCGGGTGTCCCTCCCGCCACGCATGCACCGCCACACCCGGAGCACTCTTGAATACAGTCCGCCCGCCGGCCAGATTCAACTCGCCCAAATGCGGCGGCAGGGCCGGATCCATCACCACATCATTGTCCGCAGCAGAACCGAGGGTGTTTGCGCCCTGGCCGAGCGGATGCAGGCCAATCAGGGTCAGCCAGCCGGTCTCGTCGCGCAGGCTCTCAACACGCTCGGCGTGCCAGGCGTCAATCTCCGCGGTGTATTCAGGGTCGTCCTGGCTGCCACAACCCGCAACCACCACCAACACCAACAGCAGGCCCGGGACCGGGGAGCAAGACCGCAGCATGATTCCTCTTTCGGCAAGTGGGCGAAATGACAGCGAGGCTCCATTCTACACGATACCGAACGGCTGCGCCACGTACCTGCCGGACAGTCCGCCGGCTCAGCAATCCAGTGGGCGATCCAGCGCTGAGCGCAGTTCGGAGGCCAAAGCAGCAAAGGACACGGGCTTCTGCAGGAACCGGACCCCGGGCAGGGCCATCTCCGCGCGCCCGACCTTGTCATCGGTGTAGCCGGACATGTAAATGACGCGCAGGGGCGCATAGCGGCGATTCAACTCACGGACAAGATCGGCACCGCCCATCGTCGGCATGATCACATCGGTCAACACCAGATCAATGGCGCCTTCATGGCCGGCGGCAACTTCAAGCGCTTCCGAACCGTCAGCGGCGACCAGCAGGTTGTAACCGAGCCTCTCGATCATGCGCGAAACGACGGCCCGGATCGTCACATCGTCTTCGACCAAGAGGATGGTCTCATCACCCTGCGGGGTCGCCCTGGTGCGCACCTCGTCGGTGACGACATCCGGAGCGACAATCTCGGGAAAAATCACTTCGAAGGTTGTGCCCTGGCCAACCTTGCTCTGGACCCGGACCCGCGCATGGTGCTGCTGAGCCAGACTGTACACGAGCGCGAGTCCCAGCCCCGTGCCTTTGCCCACTTCCTTGGTCGTATAGAACGGGTCGAATATCTTGCCCAGGATTTCGGCCGGAATGCCCTCGCCGGTATCGATGACCCGCAGGACCCAATAGTGCCCGGTGGCCGGCGGTGCGTCAGGGTGCGCCACGAGAAAATCATTCTGGGAAGCAATCCGGCTCGTGGTGATCGTGATGTCGCCGCCGGCGGACATGGCGTCCCGGGCGTTGATCACCAGATTCATCAGAATCTGCTCTATTTGCACCTGATCGCCGTAGATATGGGCCGCCTCGTCGGCCAAATCGAGATTCAGGTTCACTGTCTCATCGATCACGCGCAACAACATGCGCGAAGTCGCCGCCACGCACTGCGACAGGTCCTGGGGCTGCATGTCCAGAACCTGCTTGCGGCTGAAGGCAAGCAACTGGCGCGTGAGACCGGCCGCCCTTTCGGCGCTTTGCTGAATCAGGTCCAGATCCTCAAGGACCGTGGTATCGGTCGACAGGTCCATTTTCAACAGATCCAGCTGCCCCATGATGGCCGTCAGGATGTTGTTGAAGTCATGCGCGATGCCACCGGCCAGACGTCCCACCGCCTCCATCTTCTGGGCCTGGTGCAGCTGTTCCAGCAGGCGATTGCGTTCGGAGACATCCCGGGCCTGGGCCAGTATCATCGACTCGCCGTCGATCTCCAGCGCACAGGCCCTGACCTCGACCGGGAACGTGGAGCCGTCCTTGCGCAAGTGCCAGGCGTCCACCGCCGGTATTTCCCCGGTGGCCGCCCCCGTGATCACCTCGCGAATCCCACGCTCACCGCGGTCATCGCGGATATCCACCGCGCCCATACCCAGCAGCTCATCCCGCGTGTAGCCCAGATTCTCGCAGGCGCGCCCGTTCACATCCCGAATCTTCAGGTCCTTGTCCACGACAAAGAACGCGTCAATGGCCCCTTCGAACAGGGCCCGCAGGCGCGTCTCACTCGCCCGCAGCTCCTCGGTTCGTTCGTGGACCTTCTGGTCCAGGCTCTCGTTCATGTGGGTCAACTGGTCGAGCAGTGCCAGGTTTTCGATGCGGGAGCCGATCATCTCCACCACCCGCAGCAACAGCGTCTTCGTGTCCTCGATACTGCCGTCGACATCATCGGTCGCAAATACAAAGACCAGCGGTCGGCCGTGGCGGTTGCGCAACGGCAGCAAGATGGTCACCTGCGGCGCAAAGGCCGCCCCGGAGCGGTCCAGAAAAAGGAACTCACCCTGCTCGTGGGCCCCGAGGGTACAACCACCACTCTCCAGACCGGCCACAATTTTCGGGGTCAGGGGAATCGGCACACCGTCAACCTCGCCCACCTGGGCGATCGTGTACTCGTGCATCAACCAGGCCTGCTGGTCAGCCACGGCATAACACCCCACATAGGGAATGTTCCTGAGCACCGCGACCTGCTCCAGGCCCACCTTGATCAACTCGTCGGCATCGGCGCTGGCACTGACCTTCTCGCTGATCAGGCCCAGCAGCAGAGTCTCTTCGGCCCGTTCGGCCAGATGATCGTTTTCGATAGCCAGCAAACGGAGCTTTTCTTCCAGTTCGGCGCAACGCTTGGCCAGGGGGGAATCAGGCATGGTGGGACCCAAAAAATCCGGTCAACTCGGCCAGGATCAACTCGGGCACGTCTTCCTGAAAGAAGTGCCCCGCGCCGGGCAATTCCACCAAACGGCTGTCGGGCAGTTCGCGGTCGAGTTTCAAGGCGATATCCTGGCTCAGGTAGGGATCATCCCGGCCTCTGAGCACAAGCACCGGCAGGGGCAGGCGGCGCAGGTCGTCGGCAATGGACATCAGGTTGTGATTGTCCAGGCAGCGGGCGAAGTGCAGAAACGCTTTGCGGCCCTCCTGCGTGGCAAACGGAGCCAGAAAGTATTCCATCAGTTCTTCGGTAACACGCTCCTGACGATGAACCCCGCGTTTGACCACCAACCGGAACATGCCCTTGTCCAGGGTCGCCATCAACAACTGCCGGACGATAGGGGTGCGCATGGCCGTGATCGGCTGCACGGGCCAGAAATCGTAAGCCACGGTGTTCAGCAGGGCCAGATCAAGCAGCATTGCGGGGTTGCGGACAGCGAAGATCTGGCCGATGCCGCCACCCAGATCGTGCCCGACCAGGTGAAACCGCGGCAGCTGCAAATCCCGGACGAATTCGAGCAGATAACCGGCGTGATCACTGACGGCAAAAGGGACGTCCAGCGGCATGTCACTGTTCCCGCAACCGAGCAGATCCACCGCAATGACGTCATGGTTACGGGCCAGTTCATGGAACAGGTTGCGCCAGATGAAGGAATAGGTGGTGATACCATGAACCAACAGCACCGGCTCGCCGACCCCGGCCCGGTAGTAGACCATCTCGTTGCCGGCCACCGTGCACCGCTCCTGTGCAATTCCGGTAATCAAAATCCCCGCCAGTCATTGCTGAGCGAATCCCCACCATTCCGCTTGGCAGGGATCTTAACACTGCCCGGATGCCAGCGTCAATTGGTGTAGCACGCGAAGAGCCTCCCGACCCAGGGGGGCCGGGAGGCGCGCTGTCGAACGAACCGGGTGCCCGCTAGCGCAGGTTCTCTTCCGCCTGGTCGTCGCAAAGAGCGGTCCAGCGTCCGGTGAAGAAACCGCCCGGGGTGCCCGCGACCGGGAAGGCCTCGCCACCGAGCAGACCTTCGACGTTGCCGCTGGCGGAGACCCACTGGCCGCGGAACTGAGCCAGCATGTCGGCGCTCTCGCCCGGCTCCCAGGTGCCGCGAATCAGGCCGCGGAAATGCCCGCGGGGACCGATGTACTTGCCGATGAAGACGCGCTGACCATCGGCGTCGACACCGTAGCCGCCGCGCAGGAAGCCACCGATGCGGCCTTCGAGGCCTCGCCACAGACCGGCGTACACGCCGTATCGCTCACCGGCAGGCTCGTCCACCGAAACGCTGTCGGGACGGTCTTCGGGCAGGCGGCGGTAGTGGCCGCTGAGGAAGCCCTTGGGACAGATTTCCAGGTCGCTGAGCGTGAATCCGGTCACGGCGCACTTGTTGCCCAGATCGCCGACGTCGTACACCTCTTCCATCCCGGCCAGGTCACGGACCGCGATGTCGGCCGTGAAGGCGCCAAGGCTGATGTGCAGCATGTTCGGCCCCAGACCAAGGCTGTCCGGAGCGTCGTAGTCCTGGGGGCGTTCCAGAATCTGCAGCACGACGCCGTCGAACCCGCAGGCGGTGTGGGAAACCAGGCCCACGGTCTGCCGGTCCAGGCGCGGGAAAATGATATGATCCAGCGGTCGCTCGAAACGAATGACGCGGCGAACCACCAGCGCGCCGCGATCCACATGCACCGCGCCGGTCCAGTCGGTCACATCGCAGGGTGGCGTGATCGCCACCGAATCCATCATGTCGCGCAGCATGCCCCAACGCAGATGCACGAAAGTGAAGTGGGGCTGGTCGGGATTGTCCGGATCGAACTCGGCGCGGCCCAGATCTTCCAGCTCGCGCACCAGCGGATCGTCCGCCATCGGGTCCAGCACTTCGTCGCCTTCTTCGGCCAGCGCAACCGCCAGCAGGGACTCGTCCCCGAAAGCCACTTCTTCGTCGCTGGTGGTCAGGCCGCCGTAGGGCAGGGAAAAATCGATCTGGGAATAGTCGTCGGTGCCGGCCGCGGCGCCCACGGGAGATTCGCTGTCTTCACTGCAGCCGGTCAGCAGGCCGGTCACGACCAGCATCGACATCAGCAGCAGACTCAGGATTGTCGGGCGGTTCTTCATGGTGTCCCCTCCTACAGGGTGGTTGGTTGACCCTAATCATGGTTCGAATCGCGATTACGACTCCCCATGCAGAGGCCGGGCCAACCGGGGGCACCAATTATATCATGTTCAGTTACATCACCTTATGAGTTGCAGCCAGCTCGACAAAGCCGGATATCCCCCGCAAAACCGTACCTCACGGGACACACGACTCACGCCGCGGTACACCTGCTACAGCCCCTTTTCGCGCTTAACCCGCAACTTGAGGGCCATCAGTTCCTCATGCCGGATGCCCAGCAAGGTCCCCATCTTGTGCATCAACGCGTCCTCGTGGGCTTCGAGTACGCCGTCGCTGTAGACGACCTGCCACAGCAGCTCCACCACCGCCAGTTTGCGCTCCCGGCTGAAGCTTTCGTTGACCAGGCGGGCAAACTGGTACAGGTCACCGCTGCGCTGCCGCTCGGCGTCCGCCACGTGCAACAGCTCGGTGGTCTGCTCGTCGGTCAGGTTGAAGCGTCGGCCCACGAGTGCCATGATCGTCTTGAGTTCGGCAGCTGAGAAAACATCGTCGGCGTGGGCGGCTTCCAGCAGCAGGGCGCAGGTGGCCACCTGCAGACGGTCCGCGTCGTCACCGGTCTGGCCGGGGGCCACCTTGTCCTGAAAAAACGACTTGAGCGAATTCAGCATCGGCAACTCCAGGTCTGAGCAATCAGGGATCGACCCGCCGCCAGGTGGCACCGGGCAGGGTCAACACTTCATAGGGTATGGTGCCCAGATGGGCCGCCAGCATTTCCGGCGTGATGGTCTCGGCACCCTGGGCACCCAGCAACACCGCTTCGTCGCCGCCGGCGGCGTCCGGCACGTGGGTCACATCAGCCATGCACAGGTTCATGCAGATCCGGCCCACCAGCGGAGCCCGGCAGCCGCGGATCAGCACATGGGCCCGACCGCTGAGCGCGCGGGGCCAACCGTCCGAATAGCCCACCGGCAGGACGGCGATCCTCGAATCGGTCATCGCTTTCCAGGCGCGGCCATAGCCTACGGTCTCGCCCGCCGGCACGTCGCGCACCTGGGAAACCCGCACGCGCCAACTGAGGGCCGGCCGGAGGGAAACCTCCTGTCGTCCGCGCTGCCGAACCGAGACCAGGGTCTCCCGACTGGGCCACACGCCATAGGCGGCAATGCCCACCCGGGCGATGTCCCCGTGGGTCCGGTTCCACAGCAGCGCCGCTGCGCTGCAGGTCATGTGGCGCTGCAACCCGGCAAAGCCATCAACGGCCATCAGTGCCGCGAATTCCTCGAACCGCGCCATTTGCTCCTCGGCGAATTCATGTTCCGTCGTATCCTCGATGTCGGCGAAATGGCTGGACAGCCCCACGAGCTGAAGCTGAGGGCAGGCCAGCAGAGCGGTCCGGGCCGCCGGCCACTCCTGCAGCCGCAGGCCCTGGCGGTTCACACCCGTATCGACTTTCAGGTGGGCCCGCAGCGGACGGGAACCCAGGTCCGCACAGATTTCGTGCAGCAGGTCCAGTCCGGGCAGAGTGATCTCGATGTCGGCCGTCGCGGCCACGGCCGCCTCACGCCCGCTGACCGGCCCCAGCACCAGCACCGGCACCGTCAGGCCACCCGCGCGCAGAGCCATGGCCTCGGCCAGACTGTGAACTCCGAGCAGATCCGCCCCGCCGGCCAGAAAAGCCTCCGCGGCCAAAAGAAGACCGTGGCCATAGGCATCTGCCTTGACCACGGCCAGCAGGCGGGTTGGCTGGACCACCAGCCGCCGAAAGACTCGCATATTGTGCTCAAGAGCCGCGCGGTCGACGGAAATCGTCAGCCACGATCCGGTGTCCGCAGACACCGGCGACTCACCGGCTGGTCCCCGTTCAGGCACCCTGGGCTTCAGCGGCTTTCTGATTCTTGCGCCGATCACAGGCTTCCTTGTCCTGGCAGGCACCGTACAACTCCAGACGGTGGCGGAAGATCGTGAAGTTGTTCTCCTCGGCCAGCTTCTCCTGCAGAGCTTCCAGCCGCGGATTGAAGAACTCGGAGATCATGCCACACTCGAGACAGATCATATGGTCATGGTGCTCGACATCGGAATGTCCCTCGTAGCGGGCCAGACCGTAACCGAAACGCCGCTCATCGACCAGGTTGCTCTCCACCAGCAGGTGAAGCGTGCGATAGACCGTGGCGTACCCGATGCGGGGATTCGCCTTCTTCACCTCGGTCAACAACTCCTCCACGCTGATATGACCGCGCAAGCGGAAGAAGGTGGAGATTATCGTATTGCGCTGCCGGGTCGTCTTCAGGCCCTTGCGCTGAATGAACTCGGCAAAGGCCGCTTCCTTTTCCTTAACGAAGTTCTCATCAACCTGGTCTTTTTGCTCTTGTGCCATTGGGGACCTCTCTGGACGTCGAAAATGAAAATTGTTTTCGTAATCCAGATTAAGTCCACTCGCCCTCCTTGTCAAGAAATCCAAACCGGATTCGCCTTGTTGAATCCAATTTGACTGGGCCCCTTCGATTTACTGGAAGCGTATGCCCACGGCGATGTTCTGACCGACCGGAACATAGCGCAGCCCCGTGCCTTCGGACAGCAGTAGGATGTCCTCGCCCCGATGCATGAACCCCTCAGCGGCCACCGTTGCGCTCCAGGTCCGCCGACTGCCGCTCAGGCGATACATCAGTCCGGTACCGGCATCGGTCAGCCACACCTGACGGCCGTCCCAGGCCACGCCAAACGGCGAAAAACCGGGCGTGATCGCCGAACGGGTGATCTCCTCGACTTCCGGATCAAAGCGATCGATACGCCCACTGTCCCGGTCGGTGATCCAGACGAAGCGGCCGTCAAAACACATGTCGCTCGGCCGGTGCCCCGGCGTATCGTAGGCATCAGCCACCTGCCAGACGTTCAGGGAATCGACCCCGATCTTGTACAGAATCGAACTGCCGTCATCGGCATCCCCGCAACTCCACAGAAATTCGCCATCCCAGGCCAGGGCGCGATCCAGCACCCCGCTGAAATCCGCGTCCAGGAACACAACTCCCGCCGTGTCCTGAAAGACCAGATGCATCTCTTGCTCCCAGCTTGCGCTCACCGTGTCGGCCACCGCCAACAGCACAGCCAAGGTGTCGGGACCCATCCAGGTCAAACCGGTCACCGCGCCCGGGGCCGGCAGCAGAAGAGTGTCCACTTCGACAATGCTGATCGAGCGCTGCGGATCATCCCCTTCATATTGGGCGGCCGTATCAGCAACCTGTCCCAGACCGATCAACGACGCCAC
>JAJRWA010000017.1 GCA_024277025.1 Candidatus Krumholzibacteriota bacterium
GCGTCTCGGGCGTCGTATAGGGACCCGAGAGTGCAAACCATAAAATTCCGGGCGGATGTTTCGCTAACGCAACACCCGCCTGGGAAAAATGAGGTGTCTGGGATTTTATCCTGCACGGAGGGTTTTCCGACACACTCCTAGACTAAAATCTTGTACATACTGATGGCGCAAAAAGTTATACAACACCGGAGCCAGATCCCGCGTACCTCGAAGGCCCTTCACCAGACCAGCAGCCCGCCCCAGTACCACGACCTGTGGCTCGTTCGTCTGCAGGTCCATCACAACCGACTGCGGATCACGCACCTCGGCCGCCAGCAACGTCATCTGGGGCGTGGCCAGCGGCGCGCCCAGCAGAAAAGCCAGGCCTGGCTGGGCGGGCCAAGTCACCAACGGCGATCGCCCATCCCACTCGGTGGCGGTCAGCACTTTCTCCAGAGCCGCCACTCGCTCTACCCCCAGACTGATGCGCGCAGTCGATCGCGACCAGTGCTGCAGCGAGGGCCGCTGCGTGTGTCCCGCCAGCCAAAGCTGCTCACCCAGGCGCGGCCCCAGAATCAGCAGGCAGACCAGCGCGGCCACCGCCTGCACCGGCCGCCGCCGCAGCCCGCCCAACAGGGGCGCCGCCAGCAGCAGTGCTGCCAGGGCCACCAGGCGCAAATGATCCAGATCACCACGGCCCAGCAGCGTCGACCAGCCGGCCACCGCCAGCCCCACCAGCGGCGCCAGACGACCCACTTTCAGGCGCCGGACCACCGCCACGACGACCGGCAGCAACCACACCACGCCAAACAGCAGGCGCCAGGCCAGGGCCCGCCCCCACTGATGGGCCGGCCCCACGGGAGGCAGCACTTCGCCGGTGTTCAGGCCGGAAAACGGCTCCCGCAGTTGGGGACTGCCCAGAAAACTGTGCCACCATGAGCTGCCCATGGCCCCACCGAAGCGGGTCACCGGGTAGACCACGGTGTCCCACCAGGCCTGCCCCCCGTAGCCGCCCAACAGGGGCACAACCAGCAGTGGCACCAAGCCGGTCAGCAGGCCGCCCGCCAGCGTCGGCCACCGCCATGGGGGCACCTCGTCGCCGCCCAGCAGCCGTCCTACCAGCAGAATTACCGCCCCGTAGGCGGCCATATCCAGGCCGAACCAGGCCAACACCGCCCAGCCCAGACCGACCAACCAGCCACGCCGACCCGGCTGGCCGCCCGGGATCACGCCCATCGCCAGGGCCACAAACGCCAGCGCCGCCAGGTACCGCGGGTAGACCGGACCCAGGGCCAATACCCCCACAGGCACCAGCCAGGCCCACCAGCGGGCCCCCAGCCGCCGCGCCAGCCAATAGCCGAAGCTGCCGGCCACGCCGTCCAGCACAGCCTTGAGCACTGCCAAGGCCAGTACGGATTGTCCCCACACACCGAGGAAGGGCACCAGCAGCAGGTAGCGCGCCGGACCGTAGATCGAAAAGAGATCGCGATACAGTTGGCCGCCGTCCGCGAGCACGCGTCCGCCCAGCAGCCACAACCCGTCATCCATCAGGTTGTACCCCTGGGCGTGAACCCTCAGGCCGATCAACAGCGGCATCAGGCCCGCGGCCACCACCGGCAGCAGGCGCCGCCACCAGGGCAATGGGATGTCGGGCCGGGAGGATCGGGTCCGGGTCATGCCTCAGCCCCGCAGCAGGGCCACGCGCTCGGCCCGGTCGGTCGCGCCGAAGAGCCAGGAGCCGCTGACCAGGACGTCGGCCCCGGCGGCACGGCACTCGGCGCCGGTCTGGTCGTTGATACCGCCGTCGACGTTGATCAGGAAGTCCAGGCCGCCGGCGGCGCGCCGCTGCTTCAGTTCGGCAATCTTGTCCAGGGCGACAGGGTTGAATTTCTGCCCGCCAAAGCCAGGCTGCACGCTCATCACCAGCACCAGATCGACCTGGTCCAGCCAGGGCAGGATGTCGTCCAGGGCCGTGCCCGGGTTCAGGCTGATACCGCGTTTGAGGCCCAGTTCGCCGATGCGCTGCAACGTGGGGCCAATTTCGGCCTCGGCCTCGATGTGGATCGTCAGTCCGTCGACGCCCGCCTCGGCGAAGGCGGCCAGGTACTGGTCGGCGTGGCTGATCATCAGGTGAGCGTCCAGAGGCAGGTCGCTGATCCGGCGCACGAAACGGCAGATGAAGGGACCGAAGGAAATGTTGGGCACGAAGTGGCCATCCATCACGTCCAGATGCAGGAAGTCGGCCCCGGCCGCCGTCATGTCAGCGACATCGGCCTGCAGGTTGGCGAAGTCCGCCGACAGCAGTGACGGGACGACCCAGGCCGTGCCCTCAGCGGGACGAGGCAACCAGTTCAAGGCGTTCTCCTTTGCGAATGCGCTGGCCGGCGGCGGGCTTCTGCTCCAGCACCAGGTTGGGCGCCGTGCGCGAGGTCCGCTGATACGAAACCGGTGCCAGCACGAACCCCGCGTCGGCAATCGACTGCCGGGCCTGGTACAACGGCACGCCGCGCAGATCGGGCATGCGCAGCAGTTCGGTGGCCGCCGGTTCGGCCACCACCAGGTCCACAATGGCCCCCTTGTACAGTTCGGTGCCGGCGACGGGATTCTGGTAGTAGACCACGGGCTCGGTCACGCCCTGGCGCCGCACGTGCAGCACCCGGCCCAGGCGGTAGTTCTCACGCTGCAGGGTGATCTCGGCCTGGCGCAGGGAAAGCCCCGCCAGGTGGGGCACCGCACCGGCGGGCGGGCCGCTGCTGGTCACCACACGCACCGTGCGGCCGCCCCGGATACGGGACGACGGCGCGGGAATCTGGTCCAGGATCATGCCTTCGGGAATAGTCGGGTGGGCGCGCTGGCGAGCCACTTCCACGTCCAGTTTCAGGCCGCGCAGCTCCGTGCCGGCGCCCTTGACGCTCATGCCGCGGATATCCGGCATGGTCACCACCTGGTTGCCGTGGATCACCGACGGCAGCACCATGGCGTTGACCGCCAGCAGCAGCCCGCCGCCGGCCGCCACCAGGCCAATCATCAGGAGCAGGAATTTCCACAGCTTCACGTCATGATCCTTCGCTTGCTCGGTCGCCTGATTCCTTCGGCGCTCACTTCGTCCGGCGCAGCCGCGCCGCAAAAAAACCGTCGCCCCGGACCTGATGGGGCAGCCAGTAGCGCCGCCAGATACCCTCGGCATCGGCAGCGGGTTCCAGGTCATCCCGGCTGTCCAGCAGTCTGCTCAGGACCTGATCGTTCTCCTCCGGCTCCAGCGAGCAGGTGGCGTAGAGCAACAGGCCGCCCGGCGCCAGCAGATCCACCGCTTGCCGGGCCAGTTTCAACAGCCCGCGCGCCTTGTTGGCCGGCGCCTTGACCCGCGTCCGCCACCGCCCATCCGGATGATGGCGCAACACGCCCGTGCCGCTGCAGGGCCCGTCCAGCAGGATACAGCCAAACGTGCCCGGCGCAAAGGGAGGATGTCCCCCGTCGCCCAGCACCAGCGGCACCTGTCCCGGGGCCACGCGCGCCACCGTATCGTGCAGCAGAGCCATGCGGTCCGCACGGTTGTCCATGGCCACCAGAGTCGTCTCCGGGGCCAGAGCAGCCCGTAGATGCACGGTCTTGCCGCCGGGCGAGGCGCACATGTCCAGCAACGGCTGTCCGGCCGGCAGTGCGCCGGCCAGCCAGCGCGTGGCCTGCTGCACGGACACGTCCTGCACAATCAGGTGCGGCATCTGCTCAAGGCAGGCGCGCAACTGGGCACGACCGGGGCGCTCGACCACCGTCAGCGTCCCCGGACCGTCACCTGCCTCGGTCCGGATGCCGGCGGCCGCCAGTTGGTCTTGCGCGGCGGCGACCGGGTGAGCCCCCAGCACGTGCAGTTGCACGGACACCGGTTCATTGACCCAGGCGCACAGCTTCTCGGCCTCAGCCGCCCCGAAGTTCCGTACCCAGCGGGTCACCAGCAAGGGCGGCAGGCTGTGCCAGGCGGCCAGCCAGCGCGGACGATCGCTGGCCAGGTCGGAGAACAACTTCCGCAGGTTCTGCTCACGGTCCCCATCCCCGGCCAGCACCTGCCGCCGCACCGCCTGCAGCATGCCGTTGACGAAACCCACTTTGCCGCGGCCGGCTGTCCGGTGGCACAACTCGCCCGCCTGGTGGATCGCCGCATAGGGCGGCACGCCGTCCAGACCGAGCATCTGGTGCAGGGCCAGGCGCAGAATGTTCACCAGGACCGGATCGTTGGGTGGGCGTTTGCGGCTGAAGGAAGCGATCACGTGGTCGTAGCGGCCCTGCCACTGCAGGGTGCCACGCACCAGTTCAGCCAGGAAGGCCCGGTCGCGCGGCTCAGCGCTGACGGCCAGAGCCTGGTCCAGCAACGGGTCCAGGCGCTCGCCCTGCCCCACGGCCAGCAGGATTTCCAGGGCGCGGCGCCGCACGGGGTCACAATTCATGAGAGCAGCACATCGCCCGGATTGACGGCAAACCCGCGCAGGAATTCAGCCACCGGCAGGGGTTTGCGGCCGGGGCACTGCAATCCCGTCAACAGCAGCGACCCTTCACCACAGGCCACCTCCACCCCTTCGGGATCCACCCGCAGCACCGTGCCCGGCGCCTTGCCCGAAGCCAGCAGCGACATGGGCCGTGCGCTGGTGATCTTCAGCACCTTCTCGCCCAGGTAGGTGGTCGTGCCGGGCCAGGGCTGCAGGGCGCGGATCTGGTTGTGCACCGTGACCACGTCGCGGTCCCAGCGCACCGCCGACAAGGTCTTGGTCAGCTTGGGTGCGTAGACGGCGCCTTCGTCGGTCTGGGGGGTCTGGCTCACGTGGCCGGTCTGCAGGCCGCGCAGGGTGTGGATCAAAAGGTCGGCGCCCTGTCCGGCCAACCGTTCCAGCAGGTCGCCGCCGTTCTCCTCGGGGCCAATGCCGAGCGAGCGCTGGGCCAGGATCGGGCCCGTGTCCACGCCCGCATCCATGCGCATGATCGTCACACCGGTCCAACTGTCCCCGTGCAGCACCGAATACTGCACCGGCGAAACACCGCGCCAGCGCGGCAGCAGGCTGGCGTGAACGTTGATACAGCCGAACTCGGGCGTCGACAGCAGCGGCTCGCGCAGGATGTGTCCGAATGCCACGACCACGATCGCGTCCGGCTTCTCGGCCAGGACAGCGGCGGTCACTTCCTTGCGCTGCCCCTTGCCGAAGTCCAGCACCGGGATGTGGTGTTCCTGCGCGGCCGCCTTGACCGCCGTGGGCAGCAGCTTCCGCCCGCGGCCGGCGCGCCGATCCGGCTGGGTCACCACCAGGGTCACGTCAAAGCGCGCTTCGATCAGCGCTTCCAGGCTGGGTACGGCAAAATCCGGTGAGCCCATGAACACGATCTTCATGATGGATCCTTCACTTGCAGACGGCCCCGGGACAGCAGGCGCCGTCCCCAGATACCCAAGAGTCGCGGTCCCAGCAGCCAGCGGTCCAGCCACGGCAGGTGGTCGATGAACAGCACGCCGTCCAGGTGGTCCACTTCGTGCTGAATGATGCGCGCGACCAGTTTTCTGTCTTTCAGGCGCAGCCGTCGGTCACCCGTGGTCGGGGTCGCGTACTCCAGTTCAACGCCCTGCGGCCGGATCACCGTCGTGTACAGCCCGGGAAAGCTGAGGCAGCCCTCCTCAAAGGGCTCAGCCGGCCCGAAGGTCCGCACGACCACGGGATTCACCAGGTCCAGACGCTGTTGTCCCTCGGGACGGTCCGGGTCCCGCACGACGACCACCCGCTGCAGCTCGCCGATCTGCGGCGCCGCCAACCCCACGCCGCCGTCGGCGCTCAGGATCTCCCACAGGCGATCGAGCAGCGCCGCCGTGGCCGGTGCGTCCGGCACGGCATCCACCGCACGCTGCCGCAAACAGCGTTCCCCGTAGAGACGGATGCCGCCGGCAGTCAACAGCTACTCGCTCTCGGCCACGACTCCGCTGATCGCCGACTTGGCCACCTCGACCTTCACGTTGTCGGCAATGGTCACGATCACCCGGTCGGCCTTGACGTCCTTCACCGTGCCGAAGATGCCGCCGCTGGTGACGACCTTGTCGCCCCGCTTGATCGCTTCGATCATCGCCTTGCGCTCGTCGGCCTGCTTCTTCTGGGGCCGAATGATCATGAAGTAGAAAATGGCGAAGATCGAGCCGAACATCAGCATCGTCATCAGGCCGCTGCCGGAGCCGCCGCCGCCACCGGCCGAATTGGCCATGGCCAGCATGTTCATCGGGAGCATGGTCTCTCCTCAAGCAATGGGGTGGGATTCAGGCGCGCCGGTCAGGCCGCCGCGCCGGGAACGAAACTCGCGTCCCCAAAATGGTTAGCCAACCGGGCCGGGTCAAATCCGGTGGCCCTCAACGCGGTCGGCGCCGGCTCTCGACCTCGGCCAGGCGGGCCTCTTCACCGCTCTCCCAGCGCGCGATGGCCGCCGCCGCGTGGGCCGGATAACTGTCCGCAGCGATCGCCTGCCGGATGCCCGCCATCAGTTCCTGGTAGTAGTGCAGGTTGTGGATCGTCACCAGCGTCGCGCCCAGGATCTCCCTGGCCTGGAACAGGTGCCGGATATAGGCCCGGCTGTGGCGCGCGCACACGGGGCAGCCGCAACCATGGTCCAGGGGACGGCTGTCTGCGGCGAAAGTCTGGTTCTTGATGACCAGGCGGCCGTCCCGGGTCAGGGCCGTGCCCGTGCGGGCCATGCGCGTCGGCAGCACGCAGTCGAACATGTCGATCCCCGCCAGCACGCCAGCCAGGATGTCGTTGGGAAAGCCGACACCCATCAGGTAACGCGGTTTGTCCGTCGGCAGCAGCCCGGCCGCCAACTCGGTCATCTCGCGCATGGCCGTGATCGGTTCGCCGACCGACAGGCCGCCCACGGCGTAGCCCGGCAGGTCCAGTTCGACGATTTCCGCGGCCGACCGGCGCCGCAGGTTCTCGTCGACACCGCCCTGCATGATCCCGAACAGGACCCGCTCCCAGCCATCGCGATGGTCGCGCCCGCCGAAGACATCCTTGCAGCGGCCCAGCCAGCGAGTGGTGCGTTCGACGGCGCGCTCGACCTCGGCCGGTTCGGCGCCATAGGCGGCGCACTGGTCAAAGGCCATGACGATGTCCGAACCCAGGGCCAGTTGCACCGCCATGCTCAGCTCCGGGCTGAAGAAATGCTTGCTGCCGTCCAGATGGCTGCGGAACTCGACCCCGTCCTCGGTGATGCGGTTCAGCTCGTTGAGCGAGAAGACCTGGAAGCCGGCGCTGTCGGTCAGCAGGGCGCCATCCCATCCCTCGAACTTGTGCAGCCCGCCCAGCCTGCCGACCAGATCGTGCCCCGGCCGCAGATACAGATGGTAGGTGTTGCCCAGGATGAGGCGCGCGCCGGTGGCCCACACCTGTTCGAAGGTCACCGCCTTGACCGAGCCCACGGTCCCGACCGGCATGAAGACCGGCGTTTCGATCGTGCCGTGGCCGGTGGTCAGCCGCCCGTTGCGGGCCCCGCAATCGGCCGCGGCGTGGGTCACCGCAAACGAAAAAGGTGTCGCCAGGGAGTGTTCGGTCACGGGGTCGCTCCTTCGTCGGGCAGGATCAACATGCAGTCTCCGTAGCTGTAGAAACGCAGCCGCTGCCTGACCGCGTGCTCGTAGACCGTACGCCAGACATCCGGCCCCATCAGCGCCGCCACCAGCATCAGCAACGACGACTCCGGCAGATGAAAATTCGTCAACAGGCCGTCGGCGGCGGTGACCCGATCGGGCGGGGCGATGAACAGGCGGGTGGCGCCGCTCACTTCCCACTGGCCGGCCAGGCGCCGGGCCGTACCCGTGAAGACCGGCTCCGGTTCGGCGGCCGTTGCGCCGAACTCGCGCTGATCCGGCCCGGCCTCGGTCAGCTTCAGCCGCTCAACGGTTTCCAGCACGCGCAGCGCCGTGGTGCCCACCGCGATCACTCTGCCGCCCCGCGCGCGGGTGGCCGCCAATTCCGCCCGAACTGCAGCGGACACCCGGAAATGCTCGCTGTGCAGCCGGCGGGCGGTGATCTGCTCGGCTGAGGGCGGCTTGAACGTGCCCGGTCCCACGTGCAGACTGACCCGGCTGACATCCACGCCGGCGGCCTGCAACGCGGCGAAGGTGGCGTCCGAGAAATGCAGCCCCGCCGTCGGCGCCGCCACCGAGCCGGCACCCGTCCGGTCCGCCGTCGCGTAGACGGTCTGGTAGCGCTGACGGTCGCGGGCATCCTGGCTGCCGGTCACATCCTGCCGCCGGATGTACGGCGGCAACGGCATCACGCCCCACTGCTCGGCCACCTGGGCCAGATCCTGGTCGGACCCGACAATCACCTGTCCCTCCGCGTCTGCGGCCGTCCGTTGCAAAACGGTCAGGATCGGCGCAGGTGGTGCCGCACCACTCGGCGGCGCCTGCAGCACGAGCCGGATCCCCGCCCGCAGCCTTCGCGCGGGCCGGGCCAGACCGAACCAGCCGCCCGGCAACTCCGCCTCCAGAGCCGGCCGCAGCAACAGGATCTCCACCTGGCCACCGGTGTCCTCGCGCCGGGTCAGCAGCCGTGCCGGCAGCACGCGGCTGTCGTTGATCACCAGCCGGTCCCCGCGGCGCAGCAGTCCGGGCAGTTCCCGAAAAACAGCTTCGCCCACCACGCCGCGGCCGACAGCCACGCGCAACAGGCGCGAGTCCCCGCGCCGCGCAGGCGGTGACTGGGCGATCAGTTCTTCAGGCAAGGCAAAGGAAAAGGAATCACTCATGGTCCGGCCCTACAACAGGGAGCCCTGCCCTTCCTCGCCGGCCAGGGGCGGCTCGAGCCCCAGATGGCGCCAGGCATGGGGAGTGGCTTCGCGTCCCCGCGAAGTGCGCTTGAGCAGGCCGGACTGGATCAGGAACGGCTCGACCACGTCCTCCAGCGTATCGGTTTCCTCACCCAGGCTGACGGACATGTTCTGCACGCCGACCGGCCCGCCACCGAAGTGTTCGATGATCAGGCCCAAATAGCGGCGGTCCAGCGGTTCGAGCCCGACCTGATCCACGCCCAGCCGGGTCAGGCCGCTGTCGGCGGCCGCCCGGTCGATACATTGGCAACCGTCGACCTGGGCGTAGTCCCGGACCCGCCGCAGCAGTCGGTTGGCCGCCCGTGGCGTGCCCCGGCTGCGCCGCGCGATTTCCAGGGCGCCCGCCGGATCGATATCAATTCCCAGCAGACCGGCACTGCGCGTGACGATGGTCGCCAGATCCTCCGGCGGATAGAAATCCAGGTGACAGACAATGCCGAAACGGCTGCGCATGGCCGGCGTGATCAGCCCCGCGCGCGTGGTCGCGCCGATCAGCGTGAAGGGCTCGAGCTGCAGGTTGAAATGCCGCGCGCTGGGTCCCTTGTCGATGATCAGTTCGACCCGCCAGTCCTCCATGGCCGGGTAGAGGTGCTCCTCGATGACCCGGCCCAGGCGGTGGATCTCGTCGATGAAGATGGCCCGCCGATCGGTCTGCTCACTGAGCAGCGCGATCAGTTCGGCGGCGTTGGTGAAGGCCGGCCCGCTGGTCAGCCGAATCTCCAGCTCCATTTCCGTGGCCAGGATCTGCGCCAGGGTGGTCTTGCCCAGCCCCGGCGGGCCGTGCAGCAGGACGTGATCCAGCACCTCGCCGCGCTGCCGGGCCGCCGTGATGAAAACGCGCAGGTTCTCCTTGATGGCCTCCTGGCCCACGAAATCCGCCAGACGTTTGGGGCGCAGGCTGATGTCCAGGACGCTGTCGCCCTCCTGTTCGGCCGGGTCTGTCCATCTCTGCTCGTCCACGGGACTCCTTGGGGGTCGCGATCCTTCTACAATTGCTGCAGGGCGATCCGGATCCAGGCTTCGAGGTCTTCAGCCAGGGCCGGATCCTGCCCCCGCGCCTTGAGCAGGGCCTGTTCGGCCCGCACCGGCGGCAGGCCCATGGCCGCCAGCACGGCCATCGCCTCGCCCAGTGGCGTGGCTCCGACCGCAGCCCCGGCCGCCCCGCCACCGGGCACCGGTTCCGGCACCCGTTGCCCGAGTTCCACGACCAGCCGGGCCGCGCTCTTCTTGCCGATGCCCGGCAGGCCGGTCAGGCTCGTCTCGTCACCGGTGCGCAGGAAGCCGGCGATGTCCGCCGCACTCGCGCGCGACAGCATGCCCATGGCCACCTTCGGGCCCACGCCCGAGACCGATATCAGCAGGCGGAACATGGCCCGCTCGTCCTGCTGCCTGAAACCGTACAGGGACCAGTTGTCCTCGCGCACCGCCAGGTGGGTCCACAACCGCACCGGTTCACCCGGCGCCGGCAGTTGCTCGGCCGACTGCGCCGACAGGATCACGTCCAGCCCGATGCCGCCACCGACCGCAATCACGGCCTCGGTGCCGCCGGCAATCAGGGTTCCTTCGACAAAGGCGATCATGAAGCATCCTTGCGACCAGGTAAAGCGCCGCGCACGGCGAATCGTTCACGGCCCTTGTGGGTCAGGGCCACGGCCAGGGCATCGCTCATATCCAGGGGCGGCGCTTCCTTCAGCCGCAACAGGCGCATGACCATGAAACGCACCTGCTCCTTGTCCGCGGCACCGTTACCCGTCAGCGCCTGCTTGACCTCGCGCGGCGCGTACTCGGCCACACCCAGGCCGGCGGTGGCCCCCGCCAGCAGGATCACGCCCCGGGCGTGGCCCAATATCAGCGAACTGCGCGCGTTCTTGGCGTTGAACAGGTTCTCAACGGCCATCTGCAGCGGGTTGTGGGACGCGATGACCGTCTCAAGTTCCGTGTGGATCGTCAACAACCGTTCGGCCAGCGGGGCCTTGCGCGAGGTGCGGATCACGCCGCCGGCCAACATGCGAACGACCGGTTCGGTGCTGATCACACCATAACCGGTCGCGTGCGAGCCGGGGTCGACGCCCAGTATGATCATGAGAACCTGATCATCGGATTCCACCTCGGGTGCGTGGGGCCGTCCCCACGATCAGAGCTGTTCCTCGATCTCGGCCATGAGCTCGTCGTCGATGTCGAAATTGGCCGACACCTGTGACACGTCGTCAAGGTCATCCATCAGCGTGACCAGCTTCATCAGCGTCACCGCATCCTTGCCCTCGACCTTGACCAGGGTACTGGGAACCTGCGCCAACTCGGTCCCCGTCACCGGCAGTCCGGCCCCGGTCAGGGTGGCGCTCACGGCATGCAGGTCCTCCATGGCTGTCGTGACCGAAATGATATCGCCCTCGACTTCCACATCCTCGGCGCCCGCGTCGATCGCCGCTTCCATGACCGTGTCCAGGTCGGTGCGCTCACCGTCCAGCACGATCATGCCCTTGCGCTCGAACAGGTACGAGACGCAGCCGTTGCTGCCCAGATTGCCGTTGAACTTGGTGAACGCGTGCCGGACCTCGGCCGTCGTCCGGTTCTTGTTGTCCGTATGGCACTCCACCAGGATGGCCACGCCGCCCGGACCGTAGCCCTCGTAGTTCACCTCTTCGATGACCAGGTCACCCAACTCGCCGGTGCCCCGCTTGATCGCCTTGTCGATCGTATCGTTGGGCATGTTGGCGCTGCGCCCGGCGTTGACCGCCGAGCGCAGGCGCGGGTTGGCCTCGGGATCGCCGCCGCCCTGGCGGGCGGCGACGGTTATCTCACGAATGAGTCGGGTGAAGACCTTGGCCCGCTTGGCATCCTGTGCGCCTTTGCGGTGCTTGATATTCGCCCATTTTGAATGTCCAGCCATACGCCCTGCTACTCCTCGGCGGTCTGGGTTTTCTTGTGCTCTTCGACCAGGCGCTTCTGGACATCCCCCGGCACTTCCGCGTAGTGGGAGAACTCCATGGTGAACGTCCCGGTGCCCTGGGTGATTGACCGCAGGGATGTCGCGTACTGGTACAGTTCGTCCTCGGGAATGTTCGCCGTCACGATCTGGTACGGCCCATCCCCTTCGCTGCCCTGGATGGCGCCGCGCCGGGTCGAGATGTCACCCATCACGTCACCCATGTAGGTCTGGGGCACGACGATCCGCACCTTCATGATCGGTTCAAGGATCACCGGCCGCAACTTGGCTCCCTCTTCCTCGACCATGGCCTTCAGGCATTTGCTGGCGGCCATCTTGAAGGCCGCTTCGCTGGAATCCACGTTATGGTACGAACCGAAGAACAGCGCGCACTTGACGTCGACCATCTCGTAGCCCGCAACCAGTCCCGTCTTCAGGGTCTCGATACAACCCTTTTCCACGGCCGGAATGAACTTGCCGGGCACCACGCCACCGACGATCTCGTCGGCAAACTCGAAGCCCTCGCCCCGGGCCAGCGGCTCCATGCGCAGATGCACGTCGCCGAACTGGCCACGGCCACCGGACTGCTTCTTGTGCCGCCCCTGCTTCTCGGCCGTGCCCCGGATCGTCTCCTTGAAGTCGATACGCGGACGGCGCCGCTCCACCGCCACGCCGGTCTGCTTCTTCAGCTTGTCCAGGATGAAGTTGGTATGGATCTCGCCCTGGGTGGCCAACAGTGTCTGGGCCAGGTGCGGCTGGTGGATCAGGTTGAACGTCGGATCCTCTTCGCGGATCTTGTTCAGCCCCGCGGCCATCTTGTCTTCCTCGCCACTGGTGACCGGGCTGATCGCATCGGCGCTGGTCGGCACCGGGTAGCTGATCGGCGGGAAGGTGAAGTCCACGCCGTTGGTCAGGGTCGTGCCCGTGTGGGTGTTCTTGAGCTTGGCCGCCACGACAATGTCTCCGGCCGTCGCCTGCTCCACCTTCTCCTTGGTCCGCCCCATGACCACGTTCAACTGGCCCATGCGCTCGGACGTGCGGCCGTCGCTGCAGGTCAGGTTGTCGCCGGACTTCAGGCTGCCGCTGAACACGCGCAGCCAGGTCACGTCCCCACCCTGGGCTTCGTACTGGCGCTTGAAGGCCAGGGCCACCGTCGGCCCGTCGGCGCTCGGGGTGAAGGTCGCCTCTTCGTCGCCGCCCTGCACCAGCCCCTTCTGTTCGCTGCGCGTGCGGTGGAAGGCACTCGGGAACAGGTTGTTCACCGACCGCAGCAGCGCCCGAATGCCCACTTCCTTTTCGGCGTCGGTGAAATAGACGGGATAGACCGTGCCGTCGAGGGTGCCTTTCTTCAGCCCGGCGATGATATCCTCTTCACTGAGCGTCAGGTCCTCCAGGAATTTTTCGGTCAGGTCGTCGTCGACACTGGCCGCGGCGTCCATCAGCATTTCACGGGCTTCCTCGACGGAATCATTCATGTCGGCCGGGATATCGATCTCGACGGACTCGTCACCGGAGGACTTGTAGGCCTTCATCCGGATCAGGTCGATCACGCCCTCGAAACTTTCACCGTTACCGATGGGCAACTGCATCGGCGCCACTCCCTCGACCCGTTCCTTCAGCCCGTTCATGACCGCGCGCCAATCCGCGTGCTCCTTGTGCATCCGGTTGACGATGATCATCGTCGGCAGATGGGACCCACGCACCAGGTTCCACAGGTTCTCCGACGCCACCTCAAAGCCGCCGTCGGCCTTGACCACGAACATCACGCCTTCGACGACCCGCAGGGCCGCATAGACGTCGCCGCGGAAGTCATCCACACCGGGCGTGTCGATGATGTTGAACTTGTTCCCTTCGAACTCCGTCCAGGCGAGACTGGCGCTGACCGTCTGTTTGCGCTCGATCTCTTCATCCAGGAAA
This sequence comes from Candidatus Krumholzibacteriota bacterium, assembly GCA_024277025.1. Taxonomy (GTDB): domain Bacteria; phylum Krumholzibacteriota; class Krumholzibacteriia; order LZORAL124-64-63; family LZORAL124-64-63; genus JAGRNP01. The sequence continues at coordinate 13,667 of JAJRWA010000017.1, forward strand.
TCGAAAATCGAGGTGCCGTCATCAACATTCCCCTTGCGCCCCACCTTTTTGGTCACGTGCAGCATCGAATCGGCCAGGCTGGTCTTGCCAACGCCGTGCGGACCCATCAGGGCCACGTTGCGGATCTTCTCCATGGGATACGTCTTCAAGCTTGTCCTCCCGGGTCGAAAGGGGATTGGGGGTTGATTTTAGCCGAATCGCAATGGTAATAGGCTGACAAGTTGCTGTCAACAGGGGCGCCTGCTTAATACTGCGGCGAAAGTTCTGGACACCATCAGGGCCGTACATTACCGTTATTCGGGTCTTGGTCGCGGTTTTACCGCCCGTCCCGACGAGTATTTGCCCCACAAAAAACCAGCAAACTGGCCATTTGAGCCCGCAGGGCCCTGATGACCTGGTTGAGGTGAGTAGATGAAGTTCAGCACGATTTTGTCGTTGTTTCTTGCCGCCTGCCTGACCGGCGGTGCCGTAGCGGTCCTCGCCCAGGATACTCCCCCGGCAAAGGAAACCACCGTGGATCCTGATGCCGCGGAAACGGACCTCCAGTGGGGCGACTACACCGTCAAGGCCTACACCCTCTCATTCTGGGGCGGTTCGTCCAGCGGCGCCACCTACCTGGAACTGCCGGAACTCTATTTCCGTACCCTGCTGACCCCGGGCGCCTCCGATGTCGTCGGCTACGACGGCGAAGTGCTGCCCGAGTCCCGCCAATGGCCCAAGTACGACGCGCCGGTCAAGGAGATCAAGGCCGGGGATGCCTTCGGCGGCCGCATCGGCATTTACATTGCCGATGATTTCCACCTGGACATGCTGGCCAGCTACGCCAAGGGCGAAGCGGTCACCTCGATGATCTACACCGAGGACCCGGATGGGGCTCCCAACAAGTCCGAACGCGTCGTGGTTGACTCTGATCCCGGTTTCAAGGTCTACAAGGGTGGTCTCGCCCTGATGTACAACGCCACGCCTGCAACCATCTTCGGCATTGTCCCGCGGCTCGGCTTCGGTCTCGGCGGCATCATCAACCGCTTCAGCGTGCTTGAGGACAAGACAGCCCTCTACCTTGAAGGCAGCCTCGGTATGCACTACGAAGTCGTCAACAACCTCGAACTGGGCCTTCAGGTCGACCTGACGAACTTCGCCTTCCAGGTCGACGAGCTGGGCTATGCCAACATGACCAATTACACGACCTACAGTGTGGGTCTCACCTGGTTCATCGACCGGGTACCGGCGCCGGTCCGGGCCGCCCACATGGCAGAAGAGAAGAAATAAAAACCGCCGGGGCGAACCCCGGCGGTTTCTCGCAGCAGCCCCATCAGGACCAACTACTTCTTCTTCTTGGCGGCCTTTTTCCTGGTCGCCTTTTTCTTGGCCACCTTTTTCTTGGCAACCTTCTTCTTGGCGGCCTTTTTCTTGGTCGCCTTCTTCTTGGTCACCTTTTTCTTGGCGACCTTCTTCTTGGCGGCCTTTTTCTTGGTCGCCTTCTTCTTGGTCACCTTCTTCTTGGCAGCCTTCTTCTTGGTCGCCTTTTTCTTGGCGACCTTCTTCTTGGCGGCCTTCTTCTTGGTCACCTTTTTCTTGGCAACCTTCTTCTTGGCGACCTTCTTCTTGGTCACCTTCTTCTTGGTGGCCTTCTTCTTGGTCACCTTCTTCTTGGTGGCCTTCTTCTTGGTCACCTTCTTCTTGGCGACCTTCTTCTTGGTCGCCTTTTTCTTGGCAGCCTTTTTCTTGGTCGCCTTCTTCTTGGTAGCGCCAGCGGCTACCAGGGCTTCTCTCTCCTCCATTACCGGACCTCGCTTGTTGAGAGTTCCTGCGTCCACCTGATACCGCACCCTTGGGATCAGGCAAGACCTCCTGTCTCGGATGTTGCTACGATCCTTCTTCTGGCGTCAGGCTGCCTTCAGAAGTTGAGACATTATTTCGGCGACAACGAAAAAGTGTCAATAAAAAAAAGAGACTGTCCGCAGACAGTCTCTTTTTTATTTGGTGCCCGGGGCGGGATTCGAACCCGCACGGCTTGTGGCCACTACCCCCTCAAGATAGCGTGTCTACCAGTTCCACCACCCGGGCACTCAAGTCCAAAGCGACGACTACTCTCCGCCGCCGTTGTCCTGGGTGCCGGGATCCTCAGTCGGGGTGGCCGGTACATCGCTGGGAACCGTGAGCGGGTTCTCGGTAACGGGCACGGTCAACTCGCCCTTCTGGGCCGCCTCGCCAACGATGCTGTGACTGCTGGTCGAGTTGCGGCCGTCGGTCACAAAAAGAAGAAAGCTGGTGGTGAAAAATCCGACCGCGCAATAGATCGTCAACTTGTGCAGCAGGGTCGTCATTCCCTTCGAGCCGAGCAGTTGCTGCGGCGCACCGCCGGCACCACCGAACGCGCCGGCCAAGCCGCCGCCCTTGCTGGATTGCAACAGGACCACGGTCGCCAGGACCAGGCAGATCAGTACGTGAATAATCACCAGCAGAGTGTGCAGCATGCCAATTCGCTCCCACGGCATTCGAGGTCGTAATGATTCCGCCGGACCACCAGCAGGTGCCCCGGCAAGGGACGGGTAAATTAACACCCGCCCCTTGTCCTGTCAAACAAGGGGCGGCCGACAGCATGAGCAAGCAGACTCAGGCATCCGTAAGTGACTCTATCCCCGGCAGTTGCCTCCCTGCCATAAACTCCAGGGAAGCGCCGCCGCCAGTGCTGATATGGCTCATTCGGTTGGCCAGTCCCATCTGGTTGACGGCGGCCACGCTGTCACCGCCGCCGACAACACTGACCGCCCCGGCCCCTGTCGCGACGCCGATCGCCTCGCCGACGGCCCGCGTCCCGGCAGCGAACGACGGCAGTTCGAACACCCCCATGGGACCGTTCCAGAATATCGATCGCGCCGGCTCCAGAATCGCACGATACTGCGCCGCCGACCGGGGTCCGATATCCAGTCCCATCCACTGGTCGGGGATGTCGGTCACCAGGCAGTCCCGCTGGTCGGCCTTGTCGTCGAAGGCGGACGCCACGACACAGTCCTCAGGCAGGATCAGGCGGGTCGAACTCGCCTTCGCACGGGTCGCGATTTCCCGGGCGACAGCCACACTTTCCTCTTCCAGCAGACTGGTGCCGATACCCAGGCCGGCAGCCTTGAAAAAAGTGAAGATCATGCCGCCGCCGAGCAACAACGTGTCGACCTTGCCGAGCAGGTTGAGGATCACCTCCACCTTGGAATCAACCTTCGCTCCGCCGAGCACCGCGACAAACGGATGCTCGGGATCACCAATCATTTCGCCCAGGAATTTCAATTCCTTTTCCATCAGAAAACCCGCCCGGCAGGTTGCAAAATATTCAGTCACACCGGCGGTCGACGCGTGGGCACGATGGGCGGTGCCGAAAGCATCGTTGACATAGGTGTCGCCGAGCGCCGCCAGCGCCTTGGCGAATTCAACATCATTCGCCGTCTCGCCGGGATTGAAGCGCAGGTTCTCCAGGAGGAGAATCTCACCCGGCTCGAGTGCCCCGGCTTTCGCTCTGGCGTCCGGGCCGACCGTGTCGGTCGCAAACTTCACCGGTCCGGCCAACATGTCGGCCAGGTGGTCAGCAACCGGACGCAGTGATGCCGCGGGATCGATCTGGCCCCTGGGCCGCCCCAGGTGACTCATGAGAATCAGCGCACCGCCCTTTTCCACGATGTGGCGAATGGACGGCATCGCCGCTTCGATGCGCGTATCGTCGGCGATGTTGCGGTCCCCATCGAGCGGCACATTGAAATCCACGCGCATCAGCACGCGGTGTCCCTGCGGGTCGAAGTCCGACAATCCCAGCTTCTTGGCCATTTTCCATCTCCTGTTTCCCGGCTGCACCGGCTGTTTCCGAAGCAATTCGGCTGCTTGCCTGTCCAATGCTAGATTTCGCGGCCAACTGTGTCAACCCGGCGCTCGTCGGTCGAATCCGAATCCCCGCCTGCACCGGCGGCCACACCAAGGGCCACCGTCCAGCATACCTGCCACCCGGCCCTCGTCAGGGCCTCACGCGCCGCCACACAAGTGGCGCCGCTGGTGATCAGGTCGTCCACCAGACCAACCCGGCGCCGTTGGCCGGCAACGGCGTCACGACCGGCGACAAAGGCTCCGGCAAGGTTGCGCCGCCGGGCCGCAACCGAACCCAGGCGGGCTTGCTGGTCGGTGCGGCGGCAGCGTCGCAAGAGCCCCCCGGCCACCGGCAGCCCCAGCTCCCGTCCGGCCAGCCGGGCCAGGATCTCGGCCTGGTTGAACCCGCGTTCACGCCGCCGACGTCCGTGCAGTGGCACGGGCACCAGGACATCGACCGCACCACCAGCGGCCAGCGCCGCCGTCATCGCGCTGGTCAGCAGAGCCGCCAGCGGCCAGGCCAGTCCCCGCACGCCATGGTACTTCCATTGCCCCAGGACGGCGACGAGCTCGGGGCTCGGCCGTCGGCAGCCGAAGGCGGGCAAGCCCCCCGGGACCAGCGCATTGCACACAACATTGCCGGTGAGGCGCGTCGCGCAGGCCTGGCACAAATGAGGCCGGTCATGCCAACTGGTCCCGGCGACCGCCGCTCCTGGCGGCACCCACGGACATTCGCCGGGCCGCGCCCCACACATCAGGCAGGATTCGGGATAGAAGAGTTCAAGGAGCGCAAGCAGGCCCGTCCGCCCCGCCGTTTGCGCTGTCCGGCCCAACGCCCGGATTCCGTCAGCAAATATCACCGCAGTTGTGCACAGTCCGGGAGGGGAAAAAGGATCAGCCTTCCAGCAGGGCGTCGCGCATGACCGCCCAGGGCACGGGAGGCCCGCACCACCAGGCAAAACTCAGGCCGCCCTGCACCAGCAGCACCGGCAGCCCGTCGGTCCCTTCGAAACCCAATGGCACGTTCTCCGCCGGGCGCTGGTCACCGTAGCGCAGGTCCATCAGCAACGACTGGCGCTCGCCGGCGGCAACCGGCAGAAAGGGCACACAGGGCACACCGCCGGCCAGGCAGCACAGCCACAGGGTCGATTCAGCGGCGGCCGGATCCGCGTCCCGGGTCAACTCCCCGATCACCACCTGATCGGCCCGATCGGCGGCGACCAGCCATTCCTGCAGGCGTCGGCGGCCCGCTTCGCTGCGGTTGCGCACCTCGAGCCGGGGCACACCCCAGCGTAGCATGGCGTCGATCGCGGCCCGGGCCGAACCGCCGGCCCCCAGCACGACCACGCGGTCGGGTCGTTCACCGTCGCGCCACACCTGGGCAACGACCGTCATGATGCCGCCGCTGTCGGTGTTGTGGCCCAGCCACTTGCCGTCCTCCTGCTTGACGGTGTTGACCGCACCCAGGTCGCGGGCCTGATCGGTCCGGCCGTCGCACAGGGCCGCCACGGCCTCCTTGTGGGGAGCGGTGACATTGAAACCGACCAGGTACTCGCCCAGCCGGGCCTCCTTCAGCAGGGGCAATTGCTCGGCCGTGATCTGCAGGGGCAGGTACTCCGCGTCGAACTCCCGCTCCAGCAGGGCCGCGTTGTGCATGGCCGGCGAGAGGCTGTGCCGAATCGGGTCGCCAAGCACTGCGTAGAACGGCCGCGTCGGCGTCCAGGCTTCACCGTCCCGCCGCCAGCCCGACTCGTCGATTTCCAGGAGATCAAACATGGGCTTCACTCCGCTCGAACATCCCCCGGGCCCCGGCGACCATGACCGCCAACCCGCCCAGCATCATGCCGACGCTGATCCACTGGTTGTTGCTCCAGCCGAAGGCCATGATCTGGTCCGGTTCATAGTAGCGGCTGAAATCAACCGTGAAACGGCTGATGCCGTAGAGCAGCAGGAAGCGACCGAAAGTGGCGCCGCGGTAGTTCCAGACCTTCTCCAGCAGCAGCAACAACCCGAAAATCAGGAAGCCTCCGCCCGAGGCGTACAACTGGGACGGGTGCACGGCCACCTGCCCGAACTTGAGGCTCGCCGGCGCGTCCACCGGGAAAGTGACGCCGCAGCCCAGACCGGTCGGGTGACCGAAGCAGCAGCCGGCGAAGAAACAACCGATCCGGGTCAGGCCGATACCGAGAATGACACCGGGTGAAAAATTGTCGGCCATCACCATGAAGGGGATCCGGCGACGGCGCGCCAGGACGAAGACCGTCACGGTCGACAGGATGATGCCGCCGTAGAGGGTCAGCCCGCCGTCCCAGATGAAGAATGCCCGGTACCAGGGATGAAACTCACCCAGGTGCGTCAGCACGAAAAAGAGCCGCACCCCGATCAGGCTGGAGACCAGGACCGCGAAGACCAGGTCGGTGACATCGTCGGCCTTGACGCCATGAACTCGCCCCCGGCGAATGCTCAGCCACAGACCCAGACCGAAACTGAGGGCCAGCATCAGGCCATAGCTTTTGACCACGCCGAATATTTCCGGATGCATTTCTTTTCTCTCCTGAGGCGCCGCCCGCGGCGTCCGGTCAGTCGTCGAAGGTTCGGGAACTCACGTTCAGCAGCAGCCCGAGCAGCACCGAGCTGATCAAAAGGTTCGAGCCGCCGTAGCTGATCAAGGGCAGGGGCAAGCCCGTCACCGGCAGCAGTCCCGTGGTGATCGCCACATTGACCACAACGTGAAAAACGAAATACGTCACGACCCCGATGGCCAGGAAGCGCGTGAACGGCTGACGCGCCGCCGCCGCGACATTCACCCCACGCAGGATGATGACCAGGAACAGGCTCAACAGCACAACAGTGCCCAGGAAGCCGAGTTCCTCTCCCACGACCGAAAAAATGAAATCGGTATGGCGCTCCGGCAGGAAAGCCAGCCCTTTCTGGGTCCCCTGCAGGTAGTGGGTGCCGAACAACCCGCCCGACCCGATGGCCACCTTCGACTGGATCGCCTGGTAGCCACTGCCGAAGGCGTCACGCGAAGGATCGAAGAACGTCAGGATCCGCTCCTGCTGGTACCCTTTCAACTTGTCCCAAAAGAAGGGAATACCAATGCCCGTGGCCACGTTCAGGGCCAACAGAAGCACCTTGGCCACGATGCTCCACCGGACGAGATACAGCCCGCCGAGCACCAGCAGGATATAGACACCCCACGGCCAGGCCTGCTGCGCCACCGATTCCGAGTAGAACATGATCACCGCGCTGGCCGCAGCGCTGCCGGCGCCCAGCAGGAGAATCCCCGGAATGCCGTACCAGAAAATCATGCCCACCCACACGGCCAGAAAAACCAGGCTCGTACCCAGGTCCGGTTCCCGCAGAATAAGCACCAGCGGCACGGCCATCACACCGAAAGACAGCACCATGGTCATCAGCCGGGCCCCGCTGTCCTTGCTGCGGGCCAGCACGCTGGCGGTCATGATGATAAACGTCACCTTGGCCAGTTCCGAGGGCTGCAGGCGCACCGGCCCCAAAGGCAGCCAACGCCGCGCCCCGCCGATACGGGGCCCGACGACGATCAGCAGCAGCAGCAACGCCAGCGAAAACAGGTACAGCGGCACCGCCACGTTGTCCAGGTAGCGCAACGGCACCCGCGTCGCCGCCAGCAGGCCCAGATAGCCCAGCACCACCCAGACCACCTGTTTGACGAACACACCCTTGGCCACGCCCGGATCAAGCTGTTCATAGGGCCCGCTGATCGGCTCGGTCACCGACCAGAGCACCGCCAGACTCACGAGGCAAAGCAACAGCCACGCCACGAAAATACTGCGGTCGCCGGGCGGCAACGGTGACGCCGGGAAACTCATGGCGTCGTCCCTTCGGCTGCAGCGGGTGGCGGCACGAGCCGGCCCGTCTGGGTGAAATAGGCTTTCAGCCAGGCGCCGGCCACCGGCGCGGCAATCGTGCTGCCGTGCCCGGCATTCTCGACGATCACCGCGAGGGCGACTTCGGGTTCATCGGCCGGAGCGAAACACATGAACCAGGCGTGGTCTTCTCCGTGCGGGTTCTGGGCCGTGCCCGTCTTGCCGGCGACCGGAATGCCGGGCAGCCTGGCCGCTTTGCCCGTCCCCCGCTCAACCGTCTCGCGCAGCACGCCCCGCACCCACTCCAGGTCCTCTTCGCTGAACGGCAGGGGGTCCGGATGTTTGGTCGGCTCCGGCGGGATCAGCACGAATTCCGGATCGGGCATCCGGCCGGACGAGGCCAGGCGTCCGGCCAGGACCGCCATCTGGATGGGCGTGACCAGAAGCTCGCCCTGGCCGATGGCGTTGTTCAGCACCACGCCGGGCGTCCAGTGCCCCGCGCCAAATCGCTTGTCGTACCAGGCCGTATCCGGCACGTTGCCGGCTGACTCGTCACTGAACAGGCGGGTGCAGCGGCGCCCCAGCCCGAAGCTGCGCGCCGCGGCCGCCAACTGGTCGATCTCCAGGCGGACCGCCAGTTGGTAGTAGAAAGTGTCACAGCTTTCGACAATCGCCTTGGTGTGATCCACCTCGCCGTGCCCCCCACGTTTCCAGCAACGAAAGTAGCGGGTGCCGAAGTCCCAGCCACCCAAACAGGGCTCGAGTGATGTTTCGCGCCCCACGAGGTGATCCTGCAAGGCAGCCAGACTGGTCACGGGCTTGTACAGCGAAGCCGGTGGGTAGGTCGCCTGCACCACCCGGTTGAAAAAGGGCTTGGCCGGATCATCGACCAGTTTCCGCCATTGGTCCGAGCTGATCGAAACGGTCATCAGGTTCGGGTCAAACGACGGATTGCTGAAGGCGGCCAACACCTCGCCCGTGCTGGTGGACACCGCCACGCCGCAGGCAGTCCGCGGGCCGATGGCGTCGGCCATCACCTGCTGCAGGGGCAACGAAATGGAGAGAGTCACATCACCGCCGGGCTCGACCTCGCGCAGCCACACCGGATCGCGTCCCACGACGCGCCCGGCCGCATTCACTTCCTCCAGCTTGACGCCGCTCTTGCCGCGCAGCACATCCTCCAGGGCCGATTCCAACCCCTGTTTACCGATCGAATCGCCCAGCCGATAGCCCGACCAGTCCCCGGTCGTGTCCAGATCCGCGCGGCTCACCTCGCCGACATAGCCGATGATGTGCGCAAAGAGCGAACCGAACAGATAGCGCCGCCGGGAACGGGCCTCGACCCGCACCCCCGGCAACTCGCGCCCCCGCTCCTCCACGGCCGCAATCTGCCCCATGCTCGCGTTGCGCACCAGGACCAGGCGCTTGTATTTCTGCTTCTGTTCGGCGAGCCGGGCCAGCGTCCTTGCCACCGGCAGGTCGAACCAGGTCATCAGGCGCGTCAGAGTCGAATCGGGGCCGTCAGGGGTCAGGCAACTGCCCGGGATCATGATATCGGCAATGTACATGTTGTCGGCCAGCAGCGTCCCGTGCCGGTCGAAAATCCGTCCCCGGGGCGCCCGCACCCGGAAACGCACCTGACGATTCTCCACCGCCTGGTCCTTGTAGTAGGTGTGCTGCGGGACCATCATCACGAAGAGGTTGCCGGTCAGGATCAGGAACAGCCCGATCACGATGGTCCGGAAGATGCCGACCCGCAGCAGAAAATCCCGGTCCGGCATGTCAGTCCTCCTGCTGCAGAATGCCCAGCAGCTCGGCCAGCCGGATCACCGGAATGCCGACCAGCCCGGAATACACCGCCACCGGAATCGTGCGCAGGACCAGCGGCATCATGAACTGCTCGTCCGCCAGGTTGCTCTGCACCAGCAGGAAAACGAAGTCGTGGGCAAAGACCGACACCGCCACGACCAGCCCCTCGACCAGCGGCACGCCGTAGACCAGCCGCCCGCGCAACGATCCCAGCCCGTAACCCAATCCCGACTTGCAGAGGGCCTGCAAACCCAGCAAGGCCGGATTGGAGAGATCCTGCACCAGGCCGAGCACAAAGCCGCCGACGGTGGCCGGCCCCGCGCCCGCCGCCAGGGCCAGCACGACCAGGGCAATGATCGAGAAATCCGGCGCCACGCCCCTGATGCTGATCAACGGACCGAGAATCGTATCGCCCACGAAGGCCACAATGGCCCAGGTCAGGGTCGTGCGCACGAACAGGCGCATCAGCGCACACCCCCGGTTTCCGGCGGCGTGACCACGAAGACCGTCTCGTTGCGTTCCAGGGAGGCGGCCGGGTCGACGGTGATCTCCTTGAAGATCTGGTCCGACGGCGAGGTGGCCGAAAGCACGACCCCCACGGGAAAACCGCGCTGCGTGACGGCCGCTTCGGCCTCGTCCTGATGTTCCCGGATCTCGGCAATGCCCGAGGTGATGATCCGGTCGCCGGGCTGGACATCCTCGTCACGGCCGACCATTTCGACCACAAAACGATCACCGCGTGGCCGCAGCACGCCCAACAGTCCCGTGCGTTCGATCTCCACGCCGAGAGCGAAATCAGGCGCCGAGATCAACTCGACCCAGGCTTCGCGGTTGTTGATCACCGTACGCAGCCGGCCCAGATAGCCCGCCCGCGAGATCACCGGCATCCAGGGCCGCCAGCGGACCGGCTCCAGGCTGCGGACCTTGATCATCGTGGCAAAGCGGCTGCGTTGCCGCATGACCACGCGGCAGGGCACCAATTCGCCGTCAAAGCCGGGATTCATCGCCGGACCGGCCATGCGCTCGACATCGCGCTGCATCTGCTCACCGGCCGCCGCCATCAATTCCAGCTCGGCCACGCGTTGCTTCAGCCACGAATTCTCGTCCCGGATGCGGAACACGTCCTCGGCGTAGTTGCGCACGTTCCAGTAGGGAGCGGTCAGGACGATGGCCAGACGGTCGGCCACCAGAATGCGGGTATCACCGGGCAGAAGGAGCAGCATGAGCGAAAGGCCGGCGCAGACGATGATCGTCAGGACCTCGCCACGAAAAGAGAAGTTCAGGGCACGGCCCATCATCAGTCGGCTTCCACTCTGCTGCGTGTGGTCAGTTGCGTCCGCCCTGCATGATCACCGGGCGGTAGCGGTCGAAATCGTCCAGGATCTTGCCGGTCCCGAGCACCACGCAGAACAGCGGATCGTCCATGAGATTGATGGGCAGATCCGTCTGCTCACGCAGGAGTTCGGGCAGGCCCTTGAGCAGGGCGCCGCCGCCGGTCAACACGATACCGCGGTCCTTGATGTCCGCCGCCAACTCGGGCGGCGTCTGCTCCAGGGACTGCTTCAACGCGTCGCAGATCGCCTGGATCGGCTCCTGCAGCGCCTCGCGAATCTCCACCGAGGAGATCTTCAGGGTCTTCGGCACGCCGCTGACCTGGTACAGCCCCTTGACCTCCATCTCGCGCTCGCCCTCGAACTTGTGGGCCGAGCCGATGGTCTTCTTGATGTTCTCAGCCGTCTGGTCACCGATCAGGAGGTTGTGGTTCTTCTTGATGTAGTTGACGATCGCCTCGTCCAGTTCGTCGCCGCCGACGCGAATCGAGGTGTCGCAGACAATGCCGTTCAGGGCAATGACCGCGATCTCGGTCGTGCCACCGCCGATGTCGATGATCATGTTGCCGGATGGCTGGTCCACCGGCAGGCCGACACCGATTGCCGCCGCCATGGGCTCGGCGACCAGAAAGACCTCGCGCGCCCCGGCGTGCTTCGCGCTGTCCCTGACGGCGCGCTTTTCGACCTCGGTGATGCCCGAGGGCACACAAACGACAATGCGCGGGGCGATGAAATGGCGTTTCTTCTGGGCGATCTTGATGAATTCCCGCAGCATATACTCGGTGACCTCGAAGTCGGCGATCACGCCGTCCTTCATGGGCCTGATGGCTGAAATGCGATCCTGCGTCTTGCCCAGCATCGCCTTGGCATCCCCGCCAACGGCGTAGACCTTGTCGGTCACCTTGTCCAGGGCCACCACCGACGGCTGGTTCAGGACGATCCCCTTGCCCTTGATGTAGACCAGCGTATTGGCCGTGCCCAGATCAATGGCGATATCGTTGGTGAACATCGCCTGCAAACGCTTCAGCATTTTCCGAGTCCTTCCGGAGGCGGCCGCACCGCCCGGATCAGCCCGGATCATGTTTCCGGGCCCGTCGGCCAACCGTATTCCCTGATACTAGTCACTTCCGTGTCACCGACCACCAGGTGGTCCAGCAAGGCCACGCCCAGCAGATCGCCGCAGCGGTCCAGCCGCGCGGTCAGGTCCAGATCGTCCCCGCTCGGGCGGGCGTTCCCCGAGGGGTGGTTGTGCGCCACGATAACCGCGGCAGCCGACATGGCCACCGCCGGCTTGAAAACCTCCCGGGGATGAACCAGGGAAGCGTTCAGCGAGCCGATGGAAACCGTCTCGACAGTCAGCACACGATGCCTTGAATCGAGATAAAGCGCAAGAAAACGTTCCCTGTCAAGACCGCGGAACTCCCGGCGCAGCAGGCGGTGCAGGTCTTCGGGCCTTCTGACGACCAGCCCCTGCCGGGCCACCGGCGCCAGCGCCCGCGAGCCCAGCTCCAGGGCCGCCAGCAGACGCTCGCTGCGCACCGGCCCCATGCCGTAGTCCCGGGCCAGAACCGCCGGCGGCGCCGCCGCCAGCGAGCCCAGATCGCCGTAGCCGGCCAACAGCCGTTCGGCCACCACCCCGGCGGCGACCGAACCACCGGGTCCCAGCACGCTGCTGAGCAGCTCAACCATGCTCCAGGCCCCGGGGCCGTAGCGCACCAGCCGTTCCCGCCGATCCCGGCCCGGGGTCAGAATCCGCTCCGAACGGGCCTGGGCGCACTCTGCCTGCGGCTTACTATCGGGTATTCCCTGCGATTTGCCCATCAAATTCTTGAATTCCTGTCCCGGGAGGGAAGTATTCGCGTCCAGTCGTTGTCGACCGGCCGGTCCTGGGTTATTCTACGCGGCAGTCCGGGCGGCCCTTGCGGCTGCCGTGTGTCCCCAGCTTCCGGCGAGGTTGTCGTGTCCGAGTCCTCATCCCCCATCGCGCCGATCCTGGTCCGCAAGTATGGCGGCAGCAGCCTGGCCACTGTGGATCGCGTCAAGACCGTGGCCCGTGATCTGCGGGCCGCCCGCGACCGGGGCTACCGGCTGGTGGTCGTGGTCAGCGCCATGGGCCAGACCACCGATGAGCTGACAACCCTGGCCCGCGAGGCTCATGCCCAGCCGCCGCGCCGCGAATTGGACATGTTGCTGTCAGTGGGCGAACGCATCACCATGAGCCTGCTGTCCATGGCCCTGGCCGATCTGGACTGCCCCGCCATCAGCTTCACCGGCAGCCAGTGCGGCATCATCACCGACACCAGCCACAGTGATGCGCGCATCCTCGAGGTCAAGGGCGACCGCGTCCGCGACGCGCTCGAACAGGGCTACGTCGTGGTCGTGGCCGGCTACCAGGGAGTCAGCCTCGAGAAAGAGATCACCACGCTGGGCCGCGGCGGCAGCGACACCACCGCCGTGGCCCTGGCCGCAGCTCTCGGCGCGGTTCGCTGCGAGATTCTCAAGGATGTCGACGGCGTCCTCAGCGCCGATCCCGACCTGGTGGCCGTTGCCCGCAAGCACGACCGGCTCTCCTGGGATCAGATGCGCGAAGTGGCAGCCTCGGGCTGCGGCGTGGTTCACATCCGGGCCGTGGAATACGCGGCCCGCTGCCAGGTGCCTCTGGTGGTGCGCTCCAGCTTTCACGAGGGGCCGGGTACGGCCATCGGCACGATCCCGACCGACTTGCCCGACCGCGACGGCCAGCCCCCCAAACTGCCGGCCGACAGTGCGGACGGCGACCGGGCAAGCCGCTACCGGCCCCTGGTCCTCAACCTGGCGGACAACGTGACCCGAATCCGCCTGGGCACCGACGACAACGGGCGCGGCGCCCACTGGCGGGACCTGCTGCTCAAGCTACTGGATCCGGCCCTGATGATCACCGAGTGGCTCGACAGCGGGCGGGGATTTCGCTGGGAAGGCCTGACCCGCCAGCGGGATCTGGACGATCTGCGGCGGGAACTCGCGGCCGGCACCGGCGGCGACCGCCTGGACTGGCAGGAGGGACTCAGTTGCGTCAGCCTGACCGGCGGGCGGCCCGACAGCTGGCTCGAGGTTCATCGTCACGTGGGTGAGTTGATGGCCAGGCTGCACTGCGGGGATTGGCGCCTGCGCGCGGACGGCTCGGCCCTGCGCCTGCTGCTGCCCGGCGAGGTCAGCGCTGATCTGATAAGGGAACTGCATCAGGCGCTGGTGCAAGCTTGAATTCCCGTTCGAGGAATTCGCGCCAACTGCCCGGCGGCAGGCTGCGGTGGGCCTCGGCCAGCCAGTGACGGGCCGCGGCCTCATCGGCCACCTTCCCATGACAGAGCACAATGACCCGGACCAGGGCCCGATGCCCCTCGGCGTGCCGCGGGTGGGTTTCGTACAACCGCCGATAGGCATCCAGCGCTCCCTGATAGTCCAGTTGCTTTTCCTTGAAGATCGCGACCTGGGCCAGCTCGGCCGGGCTCAGGTCCAGCGTGATACCCGCCCGCGTGGTCTCGTCGTAGATGGCCAGGGCGGCGTCGGCGCGCCCGGCCGCCATCAGCGTGCGGTAGCCCTCGTCAAACAGCTCGGCCGCCGCCGGCCTTTGTCCGCTGACGAGCAAGGCCCGCGCCATTTCCAGGCGCGCGTCCAGGTCACCGGGCACCTGTTCGAAGTACTCGCTCCAGGCACCGACGGCAGCATGAAAGTGCCCGGCCTGGAAATAGCGTCTGGCCCGGGCCTGCGCGGCCTCGGCCTTGCCGGCGCGCAACTCACCCAGCACCAGGGCCAACAGCAGTCCCATCGCGAATCCGCCCAAGTGGGCGCCAAAGCTGATCCGCGCCCCGGTCTCGGTCGCCACCGCGGCCTGAACCACCTGCAACAGGACCCACAAGCCAACTGCGGCCACCAACGGCAGGTGCGATTTGCCGGCCTTGTTCTGGCCCGCCAGCGGTGCCAGCACCCACCAGGCCACCTCCACCCGCGCATCATGAAATCTGATCAAAGAGAAGCCCAGCATGCCGGCCACCGCACCGGACGCCCCCATGACCCCCAGCCCCCCCTGCCCCAGCAGGCCCAGCGCCGCCACCAGCCCGTGGACCAGGTTGCCGAAATTACCGAGGAGCAGAAAAAACAGCCCGAACTTCCACGGGCCCAGCCGGTCCGCCAACGGCGGTGCGAAGACCTGGAAATACAACAGGTTGCCCAGCAAGTGGAACCAGCCCGCGTGCATGAAGATGGCGGTGGTCACGGTCCACGGCGGGCTGTCCCCGGGAAAGAAAACCAGGTCCCACGGGTCCAGCGGGAAGGCATCAGGGAAGTACTTCATCCAGATGAAGGCAACAAACATCAACACCATCAGCCCCCATGACAACACGGGGCGACGGGTCAGGCGGCGGTCCAGACCGAGTGGATAGAAGTAGAAGAAGTACATACAGGGACATATCGGCCCGGCGGCAGGCCCCTTGAGCGGGCGATTCCCGGCTGTCGTGCCTCAAACAACCACCGGCGCGTCGCTGACGACCCGACCGTCGCTGAGCCGGATCACCCGCCGGCAACGGGCCGCGATATCGTCCTCATGGGTGACCACTACCACCGTGTGGCCCCGCGCGTTGAGGCTGCCGAGGATCTCCATGATCTCGTCACTGGTCACCGAGTCCAGATTGCCCGTCGGCTCGTCCGCCAGGAGCAGCGACGGATGGTTGACCAGCGCCCGGGCGATGGCCACCCGCTGCCGCTGGCCACCCGAAAGCTCGTTGGGCTTGTGGGAGGCGCGGCTGGTCAGGCCCACCGAATCGATGGCCCGGGCCACGCGCTGCGCGCGCTCGCCGGCGCCGATGCCGGCGTAGATCAGCGGCAGTTCCACATTCTGGGCCGCCGTGCTGCGCGGCAACAGGTTGAAGGTCTGGAAGACAAAACCGATCTCACGGTTGCGGATCTCGGCCAGTTCGTCATCGGTCAGGGAACTGACCTCGGTGCCGTTCAGGTGGTAGGAACCGCTGGTGGGCGTGTCCAGGCAGCCCAGCATGTTCATCAGGGTCGACTTGCCCGAGCCGCTGCTGCCCATGATAGCCACATACTCACCGGCCTGGATATCCAGATCAATGCCCTGGATCGCCGGCACGGTCTGGGTGCCCACCTCGTAGATCTTGAACAGGTCGCGGACCGATATCAGCGGCTGCCCTCCTGACCCGGACCCGGTCATTTGACCGACGCCCACTTGTCCAGGCGGCCGACCGCCCGCTCCATCATCGTCTTGGCAATGAGAAAATCGCACATGGCCTGCACCTCCTGGGCACGGCTGTTGGCCAGGTTGGCCTGGGCCACGATGATATCCAGCGTCGTGCCCGCCCCCACCCGGAACCGCTCCCGGGCCAAACGCAGTTCCTCTTCGCTCTGAATGATCGTCTCGCGGCTGACGTTGGCCTTCTCGCGGGCCTCGACCAGGGAATTGTGCAGCTGACGGATCTCCACCTGCACGTTCATGCGCGCCTGTTCCAGCTCATATTCGGCGATGCGCGCGTTGGCCTTGGCCTTGGAACGCCCGGACAGGGTCTGCATCCGATCGAAGATATTCCAGGATACAGAGTAGCCGAAAGCCGTATTTCCGGATTTCTGCGAACCGAAAATGAACGGCGACTCGTTGTTGTACCGGTTGAAACTCGCGAACACATCCACGCGGGGCAGCAGGCTGGCCGACGCCGACGTGACGTCCTTGTTCCGCGCCGCCAGATTGTACTCGCTGCTCTTGAGATCCTTGCGGGCGCTGAGCGCCTCGGCGTAGAGACTGGCCACATCCTCGATGGCGTAGTCCGTGCTCAGCACCGACGAGTCGATGTTGAAGGCCGCCGCCATGGGCCGATTCATACTGAAAGCCAGATCGGCAAACGCCTTCTTGACGGTATTGTCGGCCACGACCACGTCCAGCTTCGTATTCTCCAGACGCACGCGCTGCTGCAGGACGTCGCTCTTGGCCGCGCTGCCGAGGCGGAAATAGGTCTCGGTTCGCTCCAGTTCCTTCGCCGCCTGGTCGCGGGTCTCGATCGCGACTTCTAACAGGCGTTTGTAGCGCAGCAGATTGAAGTAACCCGAGATCACATCCTCGGCGACGAGCTCCCGCGTATAGCCGACGGTTTCCTCGGCGGCGTGCAGGCTGTTCTTCGCTGCGCTGAGGCCGCTGAACTTGGAAAACCCGGCAAAGACATTCAGGTTCGCGCGACCGTTGATGTCCTTGTACTTGGTGTTGATCGTCTGGTTCTCGAAAACGCCGGTGGGGAACTGGCCCGCGGCGGGGAAGAACCCGATTTGCTGGCTTGGGTCGTTGACATCGAAGACGGGAATCTGGCCGGCCACGGTTTCCATCTGCTCGACGTCGTAATCCGTACGTTTCGACTTCTGCCAGTTGTGCCCCACGGTCAGGTCCGGCAGAAAGGCGCCGTAGGCCGCCTCAACATTCTTGGCCGCGATATGCCGGCGCTCCTCGCTGATCATCAGGGTCGGACTGCCGTGCAGGGCCAACCGTACGCAATCATCGAGGCTGAGCACGGGCAAGTCACTGTCCACCGGCGCCGATTCCTGGGCCGGCGCCGCGCCGACCAGACTTCCCGACAGCAAGAGGGCCGCCGCCAATCTGAACAAGGAGGATCGGATCAGGTCGTTCTTGTGCATCATTTTGCCACTCCGGATCATCAGGTTACTCCCGCGAAAATGTCTCGGCCGGCTGGCCATTTGCGGATCATAAGTCCAACTGCCGCTGAAACCAACATATTAACCAGAGCCACTACGCAGACAGACTCTGCGGGTTGCGCCCGGACCCGTTCTTTTGCCCCCGCACCCCACCGGCCGCCACAACCCGCACAGAAAAGGCCGCGTCCAGCAGGACGCGGCCCGGTTCAAAAAGTTCGGCACAACCCGGATCTAATGCAGCCGGAAATTGAACGGCAACGCCATCCAGGCCTTGACCGGGATGTTCCGCTGCTTGCCGGGGATGAACTTGCACTTGTAGGCCGCCTCGATCGCTGCCTTGTTCACCAGCGGGTGCACACTCTGGATGACCTGGGCCTGCTGCACGGTGCCGTCGGGACCGACCAGGACCTTGACGATGACCGTACCCTCGACCTGGGCCATGCGGGCCACCTCGGGGTACTTGGGCTTGGCCCAGTAGGTGATGCGGGGATTGGTGGACGAGGCCATAAAGCCATCGTCACCGCCCAGATCGTAGTTGCCCATACTGCTGCTGATGGCCGTATCGAGATCCATCAGCGTGTCGGCGATCTCCACGTCGTCGGTGACTTCATCGTCGGGCGCGGCTTCGATCACCTTCTGCGGGGGCGGTGCTTCCACCGGCGGCGGCGGAATGTCGATGATTTCCTGATCGTCCACGTCCACAACCTCGAACTCGTCCTGCTTGAGCTTGTAGGGGTTGGGCACGTAGTTCGGCGAGATCAGGGCGCCGATCAGGACGAGTATTACAGCCGCCAGCGCCGACCAACGCAGGTACTTGTTGTACTGCGCCTTGAACTGGTCGTTGGCCGACATGTGAATGCCGTTTGGTGCCGGTACGGTCGACATGATTCTCCTAGTACTTCTGACCCGGGTTGCCCTCGACGTCGTTGTTGAAGAAGACGCGCACGGCGTTGACTTCCTTCAGTTCCTCCATGACATCACTGACGGTCCCGTAGTCGGCGTAGGTATCGGTCTTGAAGGCCACGATCAACTGCGGGTTGTCCTGGATCTTGGTCCCCATAATGTCGGCGATGTGCTTGACCTGCACCAACCGGTCATCGATGGAAATCTGCCCCACCCGGTTGATGTAGATGTTTGACACCAGTTCGCGGTTCACTTCCTCGCCCGCCTCGGCCCTGGGCAACTCCACCGGCAGACCCGTCTCCTCGCGGAAGATCGTCGTCACCATGAAGAAGACCAGCAGCAGGAAGGTGATGTCCCCCATGGAGGAGGTCGGAATGAAAGTGTCCTTGTTGGTTGAACGTCCAAAATCCATCTCCGCCTCCTTTCTATCTGCTCGCGGTCTTGAGCGCGACCTTGTTGGCGTGGGCCTGCTTCAGTTCGTCGAGGCAGGCGACCATCATGCCGTAGTTGGCATCAGGGTGGATCTTCAGCATGACCACCAGCTTGGGGTTGGCCAGGATCCGGTCCTCGATCGAGATCTTGATGTGGTTGATCTCGATGGGTTTGCGATCCAGCGTGATGCGGTTGTCCGCGTGGACGAAGATCGTGGCGATGTTGCTTTCCTTCACCTTGACGATGTCGTCCGTTTTCTTCTGCTTGCCGGGCAGGACAAGGGTCAGGCCCTGCTCGGCAGCGAAGATCGTCGTCACGATAAAGAAGATCAGCAGCAGGAAGGCCACGTCGGCGGTCGAGTCCATCCGCAACTCGCCCAGAGGCTCTTTCTTCCGTTTCTTCATCACACCCATCGAAAATCCTTCCGTACCGGCCACCGCCGGCGAAGCTCAACCCGGCCCCCCGCTGGCGGGGCGCCTGTCACGACTTAGCCCTTCAGCTTTTCCAACTCTTCGATCAGCTCGGCGCTGGTCTCTTCCATCTCGATCACGAAGCGATCGATCGACGAGACGAAGTAGTTGTAGCCGATGGTAGCCGGGATGGCGACGATCAGGCCGGTGGCCGTGGTGATCAGGGCCTCGGAGATACCGGAAGCCACGAGCTTGGCGTTGACCTGCTCGCTGGCGGCAATGGCCTCGAAGGCGTTGATCATACCGGACACCGTACCGAGGAACCCGATCAGCGGGGCGATCGTCGTCACGGACGACACCCAGATCAGGCCGCGCTCCAAGAAGCTCATCTCGATGGTACCGGCGGTACCGATGGCCTTCTCGACGGCGTCGCGCCCACGGTCGGCCTTCTGCAGACCGGAATACAGGATGGCGGCAATCGGACCGCGCACCTTCTGGCACTCCTCGGCCGCAGCCTGGACGCCATCGTTGCGCAGGGTCGTGATGACCGTGCCGATCAGGCGGCGGGTGTTGACCCGGGCCCGGTTAAGCGTCCACAGGCGCTCGATAATGAAGATGAAACCGACCAGGGCAACGGTCAGCAGCCACCACATGAAGGTGCCACCCTTGACGAACAGTTCGCCAGCGCCGGTCTTGCCGATCGGGGAACGTTCAACGTACCCCATCATGCCTTCAGCCTTCTTGACGACGGCCGGGATCTCCTTCAGGGAGTCTGCGGCCGTGGAGCCGAAGCCCAGCGAATCGCTGGTGGCCTGGATCTTGGCGAATCTGTCTTCGGCCGGAGCTTCGGTATCGTCCTGCGCCAGCACGGGCAGCGCCAGCATTGATACCAGAAAGCTGAGAGTAAGAAGCCGGAAAATGGCGTTTTTCAACGTACCGTGACGAGCCATTGTGCAAGTCTCCCTTTCCAAATGATGGGACCCTTTGAAAGACTGGTGCCGGGTGGCGGTATTCCGCGCGCAGTGGGGATAGCGCAACGAAAATACCGAAGCTCCGCCTGCCGGCCATCTATCCGACCCTGGGCACTCAGTGCCGCAGCAGTCGGCTGCCGGATCAGCGGAACCAGATTCACCCGGTCATTGGAGTCTAGTCGCTTGATATAATTAGTGTAGATGGGGGTACCAAGTCAAACGTTTTCCGTGGTCCCCCGTCACTCTTCCATTTGCAAAACGTTTGAGGACTCGAGACTGAATTCCCCATCGCCGGTCCGGTCGACAAACAGGAAGCGCTGGCCCATGCCCTTGCTTGAAAACCGGTTGGGAAACAACGGATTACCGCCGTTGTCATACTTCCACAATTCGAAGGGGAAATTGTGTGAAGCCGAATACACCGACGTGCTCCGGTCGCGTTCGGCGCTGCGGGAGTACGGCATGGGGATCCCGCCCTCGGTCGCGTAGGGATTGATATTGCCGGTGCCGCCGATGGGGGCTCCCTTGGCTGTGCCCCCGTCCCGGTCCGGCGCAAAGCGCTGATACACCTTGATGCGGGCGTCGTCCTGGTCCCTGAAGTTCATGGGCATGCGCTCGCTCTGTATTTCATCGGCCGGCCCCATCAGCAGAAAGACTTCGCCCCGCTCGTCGACCGCCCCGAACTCGCCGAAACCGCGCAGGAACTTCTGCACATAGGCCAGCCTGTATTGGAATTCCAGGTAGACGGGGTTCACCGGATTCTCCGGATCCGGGTTCAGCTTGTTCCAGAACTCATCCAGCAGCCTTTCCTGTTCGGCCGGAGTGCCGGCCAGGAACCGCGACAACTCCGCACCCGAGAAAACCGTGCGCCCCTCGCCCAGGACCAGGCTGCGATGCCGGCCTAGCGCCGAGAGTCGCCAGATCACATCGAAGCCGGTCAGGCTGCCACGTCCCTGGCCGTCCAGCGGGGCCAGGCTCAGGCGGTAAGCCCCCTCCGGCAGCAGGTTCACATCCAACTCGTAGAGCAGGGCCGCCGGCCGGCCGGCCGCCAGCGCCTGCCGCCCCCGCTCGTCGAAACGGACGGTGTCGCGCAAGACGAAATCCATGTCCAGGTTGGAGACCTCGACCCGCAGGCCCAGCGGCTCCTGATCCGCCGGGATGCCCCCGGCCTGCGGCCAGACCGGCTGGTAGATCTGCAGGCGGTCCTGTTCCAGTCCATACCGCCGCGAGGGGTGCATGTAGTCCTGGAGCCAACCGGACTGTTCGGCGTTCTGCACGGCGGCGCCCGGCCGCCAACTCTCCAGCGGCGCCTGCATCAGGAACAGCGGGTCCTCGAGACCGAGGCCGCGCTGGGGGCGCGGCCTTTGCTCAGCCGCCCAATCGGTTGCGGATTCGCTGCTGGCGTGCACCTTGCGGGCCGCATTCAGGATCCCCTGCTTGCGGCGATTGATGTCATACACGCCGCAGCTGATGCGGCCTGCCCGGAACGGGACATCCCTCAACAGGACACCAAAGACCTGAAACTGGACCCGGGATCCGGCGTCTTCAACGGACATGGCAGGGGTGCGGATCTGGCGTGTGCGCTTTTCCACCTGGCCGTCAAACGACTCTAGGCGAACCTCGAGCCGCACCCGCCCCACATAGCCGTGCCCCTCGCGCTTGAACTTCAGGTCGGCGTTGGTGACTTCGACCATGACCATGACGTCGAGCCGGTCTTCACTGACCCAGCGGTTGACCACATCCACGGACGAATGGAAATTGCCGCCCCCGTCCAGCGGGCGGATCATGGCCCGGGCCCCGGTGGCGCCGCACAGGGTCAGCAGCAGCGTAAGGATCAGCAGAGTATGGGGGTGCGTGTAGACAGACCGTCCGAAGCGGCATGACTTGACTGCCATAACCAGGCCTTTGCGTGTAGTGACATGACCGATCCCCCTCGACCGGCGCTGATTGGCTCAGCTTCCTATGATTCTAGGTAATTTTTCGCCGGTTGGCCAGCTTAAACTGGCTGGTTGTGCCTCCGAAATTGTGTCCCTCCTTCTCCCCGAGCCGGATTCGCCCGGCTCGGGGAATCTCTCAGTACGCCAACCTCAGATCATGAGTCCGGTTCCTCGCTATCGCCCGCGTCTCCACGCGCTGGTCGTAGTACTCCGCCCAACGCGGTGGCAATTCACAACGTGTCCGGAAAATCCGCTCCTTCAACAACTCCGCCC
>JAJRWA010000190.1 GCA_024277025.1 Candidatus Krumholzibacteriota bacterium
CGCGCTGCGTCGGCCGGACACGATGGTCAATGCCTCGGTAAGCGCCATGCAGGACATGTTCAAGATCTTCACCGGCGCCTCTGACGTGGCACCGGACCGGGCCGACAAGCGGTTCAAGGACCCGATCTGGATCAGCAACCCGGCCTACAAGGGGTTGATGGAGGCCTATCTGACCTGGTCGCGTGGCATGAACGACTGGGTCGACACCCTGGATCTGAGCAATCGCGACAAGTTGCGCGCCAAGCTGCTGACCTCGATGGTGACCGACACGCTGGCGCCGACCAATTCCCTGCTGGGCAACCCGGCGGCGATGAAGGAAACCCTGGATACCGGCGGCAAGAACCTTGTTGCCGGGGCCAGGAACTTCATCGCGGACATGGTCGACAACAACGGCCTGCCGGCAATGGTGGACAAGTCCAAGTTCGAGGTCGGCGGCAATCTGGCCCTGAGCAAGGGCAAGGTGGTGTTGCGGAACGACGAGTTGGAGCTGATCCAGTATGCCCCCACCACCGACAAGGTTTATGCACGCCCGATCTTCATCGTGCCACCGCAGATCAACAAGTTCTATATCTGGGATCTGGCGCCCGGGCGCTCGATCGTCGAGTATCTGACCGGGCTGGGGCATCAAGTGTTTCTGGTCTCGTGGCGCAACCCGCAGGCCAAACACGCGGATTGGAAGCTGGAAACCTATATCAACGCGCTGGACGAAGCCTCGCAGGCCGCCTGCGAGATCAGCAAATCCCGGGATCTGAACCTCGTCGGCGCCTGTTCGGGCGGGATTACCGCGGCGCTGTTGCTGGCCTATTGGGCCAGGAACAAGATCACCCGCGCCGGCAGTTTCACCCTGCTGGTGGCGGTGCTGGAAACCGACGCCACAAAGAACACCACCATGGGCCTGTTCGCCAATCTGGAGACGCTGGAACTGGCGCGGACATTTTCCAGATCCAAGGGCATCCTCAAGGGGCAGGATTTGCAAAAGGCATTCGCCTGGCTGCGGCCCAACGACCTGATCTGGGCCTATTGGGCCAACAATTACCTGCTGGGCAAGGAACCGCCAGCCTTTGATATCCTGTATTGGAACGCCGACACCACCAACCTGCCGGCGGCCTTCCACGAGGAATTGCTGAACCTGATGGAACAGGGCGGCATGCAGGCCGACAGCACCTGGCCCATTAACGGCAACGAGGTGCAACTGGGCGATGTCACCTGCGACAAGTTCATCGTCGGCGGCACCACCGATCACATTACCCCGTGGCAGGGCTGTTATCTGTCCAAACACTCGTTCGGCGGCGACAATGAATTCGTGCTGTCACAGTCGGGGCATATCCAGGCGCTGATCAACCCGCCGGGCAACCCGCGCGCGGTCTACATGACCAACAGGGGCGATCACGCCACGCCCGAAGAATTCCTGGCTGACGCGACGAAACATGAAGGGACCTGGTGGACTTACTGGGCCGAATGGTTAGCTGAGCGCGGTGGCAAACAGGTTGCCGCCCCCAAAACGCTGGGGTCGAAAAAGCATAAGGCAGGTGTGGATGCGCCCGGAACCTATGTACATGAGTCCGCCTGACGCGGGGGCGGAATCGCCCTCTGCTCCCTTCATGCTGACCACCCGGGGGCAGGACTGGAGGGTTCAGCTTTGCGGGCCGGCGGATGCCAGCCGCACGCTGCTGTTATGCAACGGCATCGGCGCCAGCCTGGAAACCGTGGCGCCGTTCGCGCGGCATTTCAAGCGCACCCGCCTGCTGGCCTTCGACGTGCCCGGCGTCGGCGGTTCGCCCACCCCCGCCCTGCCCTATCGGTTCTCGAACCTGACACGAATGCTGAACGATATCCTCGATCAGCTGGGCATCGGCGCGGTCGATGTGTTCGGTGTCTCCTGGGGCGGCGCGCTGGCGCAGCAATTCGCCCATGATTTCCTGAACCGGTCGCGCACCCTGACCCTGGCCGCCACCGCCGCCGGGATGGTGATGGTGCCGGGCAACATTTCGGTTCTGGCCAAGATGGCCTCGCCCAGACGCTACAGCGATCCCGACCATATGATGAACATCGCCGCCGACATCTATGGCGGCGAAATGCGCTTCAACAAGGAACTGCTGAAGGATCACACGGCGGCGATGAAATCGGGCGGCAAAAAGGGCTATCTCTATCAGCTGATGGCCGGCTATGGCTGGACCAGCTTCCTGTGGCTGCCGCGGATCACGATCCCGGCGCTGATCCTGATGGGCAATGACGACCCGCTGGTGCCGCCGGTGAATGGCCGGATCATGGCCAGCCGCCTGCCCGACGCGACGCTGGAATATGTCGATTGCGGCCACATGTTCATGCTGACCCAGGCCGAACAGGTGGCTGAGCGGATCGAAACCTTCCTGCACGAGCACTGACCCCCATGGCCGCGCCCGCCGCCAGCCTGACCGCGCAGAACGTGGGCCTGCGCAAGATGCGCCGCGTCGCCACCGGCGTTCTCGCCGGGTTGGCCACGACCTATGTCGGCACCCATTTCATCGCCGATCCCGGTGGCCCGGTCCTGCTGATCCGCGCCATGGCCGAGGCCGGCATGGTCGGCGGCCTGGCCGACTGGTTCGCGGTCGAGGCGCTGTTCCGCCGCCCCCTCGGCCTGCCGATCCCGCATACCGCGCTGCTGCCGGCCAACCAGGATCGCGCCGCGCGCAATGTCGGCGACTTCTTC
>JAJRWA010000191.1 GCA_024277025.1 Candidatus Krumholzibacteriota bacterium
CACCCCACACCTCGTTACCGGTGTGGTCGATCCGCGAAATCGAGATCGGAAAGATGGGTTCACCGGGATCGTTCATCACCAGCAGCATGCCGCCGGCGCCGTCGGTAGTCGAAACCACGTCAGCGGACGTGTTCACTGGCTGCAACACGGTTCTCCAGCCGTAGAACCCCCAGTCGGCGAAGGCATTACCCGCCGTAACAGCAATCAGGATCAGAATCAGGAACATCAGTGGGCGGGCGAAATTCTTCATGGCTATCCCCTTTGGTGAAACATCGGAAGCAGGGATAGGACGAGACCGGTGTGGGAAAAATCACAGCCCGGGCCAAAAAACCCGAGGCCGGATCGGAGGTCAGGGCCTTTGCTCAAGCGGAATCACACCTGGGAGCGAGGTCAGCAGCAGATCCCCGTCCCGGTACGCCTCCACCCGCCAGATCAGGGGCTGCGGTGTCGGACGCAGGACCGCGAGTCTATCCGGCGACAGAGACAGCGCCGGTTCGCGGCCGGCCTCGAGGCGGGCAAGTTCCTGCAGATCGGTGGCGTAGACCACGACCACGTAGGTCTGGGCACCGGCCGGAGCCTGCCACTGCAAACGCACACCACCGTCAGCCTCCGGTCCGGCCACCAGTTGCAGGTCGTCTGCAATCCGGCCCCGGTTCACCATTGAAGGCTCCGAGATCCGCTGAAACCGGTACTGCTGAAAGGAAAGAAACAACACCAGCACGGCTGCTGCGGCCAGACCGGGTGCCAGAACCGGAGACCGCATGAACCTGAAAAAACCACGCGGACGCGCCCCACCGCCGACAACCGGGACCGGACCTATCTCCCGCGCCAGGTAATGCCCCAGGGCCTGTTCTCGCTCCGGGTCTCCGGCAGCGGGATACCCCCGCTCGAAACCACGGTAGGCCGCCAGCAAGGCCCTGCAATGGGGGCAGTTCTGCAGGTGGGCCAACTGGGGATCACCGGCTGGAAGATCCGCCAGGAAGCCCATTTCCTCGAGATCATGGCACCGCTCAGTCATGGTCAATCCGCCCTTCTGCCGCCAGTATCCGACGCAATTTCCGTTTTGCGGCCTGGAGCAATCCACGCGCACCACTGGCCTGCGTCAGACCCAGAATCCTGGTTATCTCCGCGATGGGCATGCACTCGAAATAGCGCAGCACCATCGCCGCCTGTTCGTCCGGCTCGAGGTGGCGTGCCAGCAGATCAAGCCACTCCGACCGAGCCGCCTTGACCTCGTACGCCACGGCCGGCGAGGCCTCCGGCGCGATCAACTCCTCGATGGCGTCCACCTCGACCAGGCGCCGTGGCCGCCGCAGCTCATCCAGGCAGCGGTTCCGCGTGATGGCGAACAGCCAGCTGGAGAACCGCGCGCGCCCGGCAAATGAGCCCAGACTGTGATACGCCTTGAGCAAGACCTCCTGGGCGACATCACTGGCCAGGTCAGGATCCTCAAGCTGGGCGTTGCACCACTGGAAGACCCGGACGTGATACCGCTGCAGCAGCGATGAAGCCGCCCGGCGCGCCTCGGCGCTACCGACCTCCCGACACGCCAGCGCCAACAGTTCCTCGTCGGACCGATCCTGCCATTGCGAGTCGATCATGGTTGAGACGAACTCCCCGGTTGAATGATCACAGGGACTTGCCTTTCGCCTGGGCCCGATTCAGGAACACGGCCGCCGACAACAGGATAACGCCAACCAAAAGCAGGGCCTGCCAGACGACCAACCCGTGCCGGCGCGGCAAGGCCAACCGGCGCCCGCCATCCCCGATCACGACGAATCCCGCCCAGTGGCGGGGAGCCTGAAAGCGGATCTGGTCGGCCAGTTCCGTCTGGGCGGCCTGGCAGGCGTCAGCCACGGTTGCCCCCTCCGCCAGGCCACAGTACAGGGACCGCATGAAGCGGTAGGTCGCCGCATCATCAACCGGCCACAGGCTGGCCACCACGGCCGGGGATCCCGCGGCGATAAAGGCACTGCCCAGGCCCATCACGCCCTCGCCGCGCACGATCTTCCCACCAGCGGATTCACAGCCGGCGAGAACCGTCAGTTCGGCCGTCAGCCGCCCGCGGGCAATGTCGGCCGCAGCCAGAGCGCGTTGCCGGCCGCCGGTCGTGCGGACCAGAACCGATGAACGCCAGGGGAACTCGTCACTGACCCGGACGTGCGAGGCCAAATGGATCAGGTCAAACCCGACCAGAGCGTCCACCGAGGCCACGGTGTCGGCCAGGCCGTTCACGACACCGGTGAAGCGCCGGCCCAGCCAAGTCACTTCCCGGGCTGCGGCCGCCAGCACACCGTCGCCCGCAGCCCCGTCCCCCGTTACCGCCAACAGACGCCTGACAGGAAACCGCCCCCGCTGGTCGGCAGCACGCAGGCGCACCAGAATACTGGCCGACGGCGTGCGCTGCACGACATGACGAAGTTCGCCCGGGGCCACTGACCGCAACAACAGCGACAGGGGCAATCGATTCAACTCATCATCGGGACAGAACACGACCTGACGGTTGGTGCCCAAAGTCACGGCTGCGGGCCGCAGCAGCAGTTCCCACAAGGTCCGC
>JAJRWA010000192.1 GCA_024277025.1 Candidatus Krumholzibacteriota bacterium
GACACCTTATAATGCGCCGGTGGATCTCGGTCGCCTGCTGACCCAGGGTTTCGATCCGGCCGCCCACTTCCACTCCCTGCCCGAGCGGCCATGTCAGGGGGTGCCGGCGACAGCAACCGCGGAGGCCTGATTTGCTGCAGACAGCGCGCACAGCGTACCGAACAGGATGGTCGGGCATGGCCGTCCTGTTCCCGTTTGTCCTTCTGGGTATCCTGGGCGGCTGCGCCTCGGTGACCAATGATCATCACGCGGTGCAGTACGACCCGCTGGCCCGGGACGGGGCCCGCTACGCCGTCGGCGGTTTTGTGCTGGGGGTGGAGGCGGAACTGGAGCGCCAGTCCGAGCTCGGCGCCGCCTACCGCAACGCCGACGTCCGGGTGCAGACCGATGCCTGGGCGCCGACCCTCTATGGCGCGCTGCTGACCGGGCGCGCGGATCTGGAAGTGTGGTCCTGGCCCGCCGTGCGCGACAACATTCCCGCCGATGTGATCACAGCCCTGCAGACAGCCTACGCCGCCGGTGATGAATTGCCGGCGGCCCAGTTCAGGCTGTTGGCCGCCGACCTGCCGGATATCACCTATCTCGTGCTGGCCCGACTCGATCGCAACGACGTGGAGATCGGTTCCAACCAACCCGGCGTCACCGGCAACCAGATCGTTGACGACAGCCGCGACCCGCACAGCCGGAACGATTCGCTGGTGCGCACGGTCAAGACCCGCCGTACGGTGGTCGTCTCTTTGGACGTGTTCGACCTGCGCACGGGTCAATCGGTGTGGAGCGGCCATACCGAGCGCAAGAAGACAGAACTGTTCGACCCCGGCGAGCGCGACGGGGGGGACGAGCTCGTCGTCACACCGTCGCCGATCCCCGGTGAGCCGCCGGAGATCCGGGTCAAGGGCGCGTCCCTGCCGATGCCGGAACTGGAGGGGCTGCTGGCCGACGCGTGCGCCGGCCTGGTGGGGATGCTGTTCGAAACCACAGAGGAGCAATAGCCATGACAACGAGAAATGCCGTGATCATGGGCGTCTGCCTGGTGCTGGCCGGTGGTCTGCTGGGCCACAGCCTGGGCCGCGGCGCGATGCAGGTCAAATCCCTGGACCGGACCGTCGTGGTCAAGGGTCTGGCCGAGCGCGAGGTGCCGGCCGATGTGGTCATCTGGCCCATCGCCTTCAGCGCGGCGGACAACGACCTGGGCTCTTTGTACGCCACCTTGGAAAAGCAGAGCAGTCAAATCGAGCAGGCGCTGATCGCCGCTGGTGTCGCGGCGGAAGATTTCACGCGCGACGCGCCGGTAGTGGTGGACAAGATGGCGCAGCAGTGGGGCAACGACAAGGCCCTGTTCCGCTACACGGCGACCCAGACGGTGACCGTCTATTCCCATGAGGTGCAGAAGGTGCGGGCTTCGCGCAGCGCGGTGGCTGCCCTGGGCAAGCAGGGTATCGTCTTCAGCGGTGACGACTACAACTACCGGGCCGAATATCTGTTCACGGGGTTGAACGGGATCAAGCCGGGGATGGTGGAGGAGGCCACCCGCAATGCGCGCGAGGTGGCCGAGAAGTTCGCCACCGACAGCCAGAGCAGCCTGGGCAAGATCAAGAGCGCGCGGCAGGGGCAGTTCTCGATCTCGGACCGGGACCGCAATAATCCCCACATCAAGAAGGTGCGCGTGGTTTCGACGGTGGAGTACTACCTGTCCGACTGACGTGGTGTGACGATGGTGTCCGTGGGTGGGAGGTTTGGCTTTGCCGGGACGAAAAATGTGGATTCCGATTGTCGTGGTCGCGGTTGCCCTGTGGCCGATGGTCGGCTGGACCGAAACGGCTCCTGACGACATCGTCGGCGTCTGGCTCATCACCGAAGACGGCGTGCCGACCGAGAAGGTTGAGGTCTACGAATGCGGGGATGGCTTCTGTGGCCGCATCGTCTGGGTAGCCGCTGCGGCCGAGGGCCCGGCCCTGGATGTGAAGAACAAGAAAGAAGAACTGCGGGAGCGGCCGTTGCTGGGGTTGGAAGTAATGAAGGACTTCCGGTTCGACGGCAAGGACACCTGGCGGGACGGCCGGTTCTACGCCTACCGCAAGGGCAAGACGGTCTCGCCCAAACTGACCCTCGTTGATCCGGACCATCTGAAGATCCAGGTGAAGATTCTGTTCGTGAAGAAGAGCTTCGTCTGGGAGCGAGCCGCAGATGGCGACGGTGCGACCGACTGAACGACCCCCGGTTGCGATCCGGTGGCGGATTCGTCCGTACCCTGGTCCACCGTGAAGATTATGTATCGCCAGACATTGTGAGGTTCAAGCTCGCCGTTGGCACCTTGTGTCCCAGCACCGACACCCGCTTCTCCTTGACGATCTCCGGCTTGTTCAGCTCGGCGATGACCAGGGTCACCATGCTGCCGGCCACCAGGGCGCCCAGAAAGAGGGCCACCCAGATCCACGGGTTGTCATACAGCCATTTTCGCATTGTCCGCTCTATTTTTCCGGTGCGCCGGCGGCCCCTCAGGGCCCCCGGAAACGCACCTTGATGTTCTGGGTCACGCCCGTGGCCGAGTCCGTGATCGCGAACCGGAAGTCTTCCGGCAGCGTGTAGTTCTCCTTGGGCATCATGGCAAAGAAGGTGAGCTGCCGGTCGCCGAAGCCCGGCAGTTCGATCCGCTGTTGGGGAATAATGTACTCGACACCCTCGTAGCCCGCCAAGGCCCCTGCGGACGGGGTGATGAAGTAGACCTGCGGCGAGTCGGTCTTGTTCTGCAGGTGCATGGTGTAGAGGTTGCGGATCACGCCGTCCTGGATGCTGTAGGGCATTCCCTGGCTGCGCATGACCGCCACCTGGAAATTTTCGCGCTTCAGGGCACGGCTGACGAAGAGCCCACCGAGCAGCAGGATCACCAGGGCGTAGATGATGAAGCGCGGGCGCAGCAGGGGCCGGGGCTGGCCGGTCTCGAAACCACGCGAGGAATCAAACCGGATCAGGCCCTCGGGTTTGTCGATCTTGCGCATGATGTCGTCGCAGGCGTCGATGCAGTTGGTGCAGCCGATGCACTCGAGCTGCAGGCCGTTGCGGATGTCGATACCGGTCGGACACACGTCCACGCAACGGTGGCAGTCGATGCAGTCGCCGCCTTCCTTGATACCCTTGTGGCGCGGTTCTCCGCGGTTCTTGTCGTAGCCGATGATCAGGGTGTCGTAGTCCACGAGGGTGGATTGCAGGCGGCCGTAGGGGCAGATGATCAGGCAGGTCTGCTCGCGGAACCAGCTGTAGTCGAAGTACAGCAGGCCGGTCCAGAACAGGCTCCAGAGCAGGGGGGTGACATCGCCGTGGAAGAAGGGCACCAGATGCAGCATCTCGCGCGTTGGAATGAAGTAGCACATGAAGGCAATGGCGAAGTTCCAGCACAGGAAAATGAAGATCGCGTGCTTGAGGAGCTTGCGCCACGTCTTGTCGAAACCACCAGCCTTGTTGCGCTTGATCCGCTCAAGGCGGCGGCCCTCGATGACCCGTTCGATGGGACGAAAGATGCCTTCCATGAACACGGTCTGGGGGCAGGCGAAGCCGCACCACACGCGCCCGAACAGCGAGGTGACGATGAACAGCAGGATGCCCATGCCGATCAGCACGAAGAAGAAGAGGTGGAAGTCCTGGTTGGTGAAGGTGGCGCCCAGCAGGTAGGCCGCACGCCGCGGAATGTCGATCAGGATCATCGGATGGCCGCCGATGGTGATCCAGGGCGCCGCCACATAGACGAGGATCAGGATCGCGTACATGAAGTACTTGCGGGTCGTCCAGCGGCCCTTCACATCGGCAACCTGCAGCATGTTGCGCGAGCCGTCGGGGTTGATGGTGTAGACCGTGTTGAGGTCCGGCGTGCGTTTGGGGGCGGCCATTTCGCGACCTTCCTTCCAGGTAAATCCGAGCGTTGGACTATCATTTTGCTCAAAAGAAAAGGGCGGGTGCCATCAAGCCCCCGCCCCCCGTCAGCAACCTGACTCTAGAACTGGCACGGCTCGCCTTCGGGCGCCTTGCCGCTGACGTTGGTGTTCTTGATGGTCATCACGTAGGAGACCACGGACATGACCCGAGTCGGCCCCAACTGGTTCTGCCAGGCCGGCATGCCCTTGGCCGCCACGCCATCGCTGACGGTCTTGAACAGGTCCATCGGCTCGCAGCCATGGATCCAGTTGCCGTCCGTCAGGTTCGGTCCGACCAGCCCCTGGCCCTGGTCCAGATGACAAGCCACGCAGTGCTTGACGAATATTTCCCGGCCCTCGGCCACCTTGTCCGGTGTGTCAGCCATGGCGACAAAGAAATCGTTGTCGACGCCGGCTTCCATCATCTTGGCCAGCTGAATTTCCTGGGCCTCGGCCATCACTTCCTCGAACTGCTCGCGCGGAAGCTTTCGCAGTTCCAGAGTGTGGAAAACTATCCAGTAGAAGAGCGCAAAAACGATCGAGCCGTACATGAGCCACAGCCACCAGTTCGGCAGGCGGTTGTCGAACTCCTGGATCCCGTCGAATTCATGGTCCATGACCGTGTCCTGCTGATACGCGGCCCGGTTGTCGTGTTTGTTTGCCTGGTGCTCACTCATTTACTTGGCCCTCCCGTTGCGTGGCCGGTCGCGGCCAGGTCCGTGCCGCTGTCCAATTCAAGCGGCAGGGCCGCGATTTCATCGATCTTCTCCCGGTCGCGCATGCCCAGGAAAACGTAGGCCAGCACGCCGATAAAGATCGAGACGAAGATGATCAGCCCCATCAGGGGCCAGATCAGATGATCGCTGTGCGAGAAGAACTCCTGATACATGGCGTCCTCCTACTTGCCGGCCGTCACGGGCACGGCGCTCACCGGTTGCGGGCCGCGGCCCAGTCGCTGGAGGTAGGCGATCACGGCGGCCATCTGGCTGTCCGGCGCGATGTTCACGTCCTTGCCGGCCAGATCGTCGGCGATCAGCTGGCCCTGGCTGGCAAAGTCAGCCTCGGCGCTGGCGATCTCCTCGTCGGTGTACGGCACGTTCAGCCTGCGCAGCACTTCCATGCGGTGCCTGGTCACCGCCGCGTCGACCGTCTTGCGCTTGAAGTGCGGGTAGGTCGGCATGTTGGACGCGGGCGAAGTCGACCGCGGATCCATCAGGTGCAGGTAGTGCCACAGGTTGTCGTACTTGCCGCCCACGCGGGCCAGATCCAGGCCCGTGCGCTTGCTGCCCCACTGGAACGGGTGGTCCAGCAGCGACTCTTCCATGCGCGAGTAGTCGCCGTAGCGCAGCACCTCGTGCCGGAAGGGACGAATCTGCTGGCTGTGGCAGACGTAGCAGCCTTCACTGACGTAGACATCACGTCCGGCCAGTTCCAGCGGGCTGTAGGGCTGCTGCATCCACTTGGCGGTCTCGGCCAGGGCGGGATCGTCCGCGATCATCTCGTCGGTGATCACGCGCGGCACCCGGTTGCTCTGGATGACCGTGGGAATGATCTCCACGGCACCACCGATCAGGATCGCGACCAGGGCCAGGACCGTGAACACCAGCGCGTGGCGTTCGATCAGGCCGTACCAGTGACCCCACCGCTTCTGGTGCAGGCCGTAGGAAATGATGGCGCCCACGCTGACCACGATCAGCAGGGCCAGGATGATCGGGCTGAGCATCGTGCCCGAGGCGCCGAACCAGATGGCCAGGGCCAGGATCCCGACGATGAACAGCATCGGGGCGCTGGTCAGCAGGGCCCAGGCGCTTTCCTGGTCACCGGCCGGCTTCCGGGCCGGTACCTGGACGCTGACCGTCGCGGGCGCCCCCTGCCTGGCGGTCATGATCATGTTGTAGGGCAGCAGGAAGGCGCTGCCGAGGAAGAGCACGCCGCCGAATAGCCGTGTGTGGTACATGGCCAGACTGTTGGTCAGGCCCTCGATGAAGTCGGGGTATTTCAGGAAGCCCTCGGCGTCCAGGGCGCGCCAGAACAGGCCCTGGCTGACACCGCTGACCCACATCGAAACCACGTACATCAGGATGCCGATCGTGGCGATCCAGAAGTGGGTCTCGGCCAGCTTGTTGCTGTAGAGCTTGGTGCCGTACAGCCGCGGCCACATCCAGTAGAGAATACCGAAGGTCATGAAGCCGTTCCAGCCCAGGGCGCCGCCATGGACGTGGCCGATGATCCAGTCGGTGTAGTGGCCCAGGGCGCTGACGCTCTTGATCGACAGCAGCGGGCCCTCGAAGGTGGACATGCCGTAGAAGGTGACCGCCACCACGAAGAACTTGATCACCGGATCGGTGCGCAGCTTGTCCCAGGCCCCGCGCAAAGTCAGCAGGCCGTTGAGCATGCCGCCCCAGGACGGCGCCCACAGCATGACCGAGAAGATCATGCCCAGGGTTTGCGCCCAGTCAGGCAGGGATGTGTACAACAGGTGGTGGGGGCCGGCCCAGATATAGAGGAAGATCAGGGACCAGAAGTGCACCACGGACAGGCGATAGGAATAGACCGGACGGTTGGCGGCCTTGATCATGAAGTAGTACATCAGGCCCAGCGGCGGTGTGGTCAGGAAGAAGGCCACCGCGTTGTGTCCGTACCACCACTGCACCAGGGCGTCCTGCACCCCGCCGAAAATCGGATAACTGTGGGTCAGGCTGGTCGGGATCTGCAGGTTGTTGACGATGTACAGGACGGCGATCGTCACGATGGTCGAGATGTAGAACCAGATCGCGACGTAGAGGTTCTTCTCGTTGCGCTTGGCCAGGGTCCAGAAGAAGTTCACCGCGAAGATGACCCAGACCACGACGACCAGAATATCCAGCGGCCAGATCAGCTCGGCGTATTCCTTGCTTTGGGTCAGGCCGAGCGGATAGGTGATCGCGGCCCCGACAATGACCAGTTGCCAGCCCCAGAAGTTGGCCCAGCTGAGCATGTCGTTGGCCATGCGCGTTTTCAGCAGGCGCTGGGTCGAGTAGTAGATACCGGCGAACATGCCGTTGCCCACGAAGGCGAAGATGGCGGCGTTGGTGTGCAGTTGCCGCAGCCGGCCGAAGCTGGTCCATTCGAGGCCCAGGTTGGCCTGCCAGAAGCTCAGCTGGGCCGCGACGATGACGCCGACAAGGAAGGCCACAATGCCCCAGACAACCGTGATGATTGAAAAGGCCCGTACGATGGAGTCATCGTAGACCACCGTTTTCATCTGAGTATTCGTTGCTTCCATTGAGAGCACCTTCCTCCTTTGCTCATTCGTCGCAATCCGGTCCACTATTCTCGCCATTAGAAGACTTGCGGACAATTTTGTCATCATTCAATTCGGGGTCAACGTCTTTCATGCCGGTGTCGTCTTCCAGAGGCAGCAGCGAAAGGCGGTCGCCGTGCTCGAAATCCCCTTCGAACAGTCGTGTGAAGAAGAAGACGAGACCGGCCGCGACCAGGGTCAGACTGATGAAGACCAGGGCGATGATCACGTCCATTTCAATCTCCCCGTTGACAGGCGAATGGCGGTCAAACTTACTACAGTAACAGAACTTACGGGCATTATGATGGCCGCGATCACCGGGGTCACAAGACCGGCGAGACATAGAGCCACAGCAAGGGCGTTGTATCCCACGGCAATCCACAGGTTCGTCCGGACGACCCGCCGCAGTTGCCGGGCCGCCGCCAGCGACTGCCGCAGCGACGCGATCCCGTCACCCAGAAAAAAGAAGTCCGCTTTGCCCGGCAATACGGGCCGGTCGACCGCCGGCGTGGCCGCGCAAAAGGCTACCTCAAAGCTAGGAGAATCATTGAGCCCATCGCCCACCATCAGGGTGTCGTCGTCGTCCAACTCGCGGACCCGCTCCGCCTTGGCCTCAGGGGTCAGCCCGCCTTCGCAAACGGCAGGCTCAAGTCCCAGGGCGGTGGCCGCCAGATCGACCTTGGCCTGGGCGTCGCCACTGAGCAGGCGCACCTCGTAACCGGCTGCCTGCAGCCGGACAACTTCGTCGGCGGCGTCGGCCTTGAAGTCCTCGCTGAAGGCGAAAGAGGCGATCAGCGCCCCGTCGCGCGCGAAGACCGTGCGCCGCGTGGCGCCGGCTTCTTCACTGTCATCGTTGAGCGCGAACCCGGGTCGGCCCAGGCGCCAATCGGCGCCACCCAGAGTCAACTGCAGTCCTTCGCCGGGAATTTCGTGCAGCTCTTCGCCCTCGGGCCCGCTGATGACCGGCCTGGTCGCGATTTCCCGCCGCTGCAGCGCCGTGGCCAGGCACACACTGACCGGATGGTTGCTGCGCGCGGTCATGTGACGCAGGACCGCGGCCTGGTCGGGGGGCAATTTCCGCAGGGCGGCTGCGGCCTCGGGCGTGAGTGCCAACTGGCCCATGGTCAGGGTGCCTGTCTTGTCCAGCAGCACCTTGCGCACCGACAGGGCTTTTTCCATGAAGCTTTGCTTGCGGATGAAGACGCCGGAGCGGCGCAGGGCAAAATGGACCAGTTCCTCGGCCAGGGGCGTGGCCAGGCCCAGGGCGCAGGGGCAGGTCACCACCAGGATCGAGATCGTCACCTTCAGGGCCATGGTCGCGTCGCGGCCGACCCAGAGGGCGAAGCCGAGCACCGCCGCAGTCAGCACCACCGCCACGTACCAGCTGCTGATCGTGTGCCACCAGCGGGGCCGGAATTCCTCGTCGCTGACCGTGGTGGCGCGCAACAGGTCCTGCAGGCGGCTGTCCGCAAACGGTTCCACGGCGGTGACCGAAAAGCCGTGGTCGCTGGCGTTGAAGGCGCCGGCGGCGATGGTCTCGCCGGGCTGGAAGGCCACCTGGTCGGATTCGCCGGTGATCCAGTCCAGGCTCACCTCGGTACGGCGGCGCATGAGGATGCCGGCCACCGGCAGCAGGTCGCCCGGGGCGATCCACAGCTCGTCGCCCAGCTCGATCTCTTCGGCGTTGACTGTCTGCAACTCACCTTTTTGCAGTCTCTTGACGCTGATGTGCTCGGCGCCCGAGGCCTCGAGCAGCGAGTTGCGGTTGCGTTCCAGGATGTGCTCCTGGGACCAGCGGCCGACCAGCATCAGGGCGATGAAAATGGTCAGGCTGTCGAAGTAGGCGTGGTCCGGCCCGCCGGTCAGAAAGCCGTACACCGAGCCCGCGTAGGCCAGGATCATGCCCAGGCTGATCGGCACGTCCAGGTGCAGGACACCGCGCCTGAGACCGGCGACCGCGCCCTTGAGAAAGACGCCGCCGCCGGCCAGCAGCGAGATCGTGGCCATGCCCAGACTGAGCCAGCCGAAGAACATATAGAGCGCGCCCGTGGCCAGCCCGAAGTAGAAGCTGAGACTGAACATCATCACGTTCATGGCCATGGCGATGGCGATGGCCATGCGCATCAGCAGGACGCGCGACTGGGTGCGGCCGCCCTTGCGGCGGGGGCCGAGCCGGTAGCCGAACTTTTCGATCTCGGCCAGGAACTCGCGCAGGTCGCCGCGCTCCGGATCCCAGCTCAGGCCAACGTGGCCCATGGTCGGATTGATGCGCAGTTGGATGCCGGCCTCGTGCCGCTTGAAGAGCTCCTCGATCAGCCAGATGCAGGCCGCGCAGTGAACGCCCTGGATGTCCAGATCCAGGTGCAGGGGCCCGCTGTCGGTGCGCTCCTCGAGCAGCTTGTCCAGCCAGGCGAAGGACTCGGGGCGCAGCACCGGCGCCGGCGCGTGGCTGTCGGGCGTCAGGTCGTAGAAGCGGCAGAGATCCTCCTGGTGGATCATCTCGTAGACGCCCTTGCAGCCGCGGCAGCAGAAGGGCCCGTCGGCGAGATTCCAGAAGCGTCCGAGGGGATTGCCGCAGTGCAGGCAGATGCCCTTGTCGGCGGCGGCCTGCCAGTCGTCCGGCCAGGCGGTGGTTTCGGTGGTCACAGACATCAGACAGCTGCCGTTCGGTCAGGCGAATCGGGCGCGCACCGTAGGGTGGGTGTAGGGGGAAGATATTCCGGTGGGATGGTGGGGGCAAGAGTTTAGGTTGGGGCGCGGCTCTCTTGATAAATGGTGCGAGAATTCCGCACGCGTGCGGGAATTGTAATCATTTGGTCGAATCTCTGGACTTCCGGGTGAGCCCTGATTGGCACGGCAACAAGTGGACAACCACCCAGCCTGGTCCTGCGACAGTCAGAGCGTTTCGTGGGCGCCACTGGAATACCTTCCCTGTTATTATCAGTCCGGGTACCATGAGCCAACCAAGACGAAGGGAGCTGCAGAATTGAATAACCGGCGATCCAACAGACACCTGCAGTCTGTCTGCAAACTGTTCGCGATCCTGATCGCGTTCACGGTCATCTGCTCCCTGTCAACTGGCTGCAGCCTGGGCGACCGCTTCGTCGGCCGGCCCAGCGAGGTGAGCATACCCGGCGGCGAAGCGGTTCTGCCGGTCGACTGGTGGTGCGATCTGGCGGTGATCCCCACCTTCGTCGACGGCGAGGGGCCCTTCAACTTTCTGCTCGATACCGGGGCCTCCGAGTCGGTGGTCTCGCCGGCCGTCGCCGCCCGGCTCTCCGAGCAGACCTTCAGCATCGACCGGGCGACCCGGGGCACGAGCGGCAACCGGATCGGCGTGGACTCGGCACTGGCCATTGGCGAGTTGCGGCTGGGCGCGACCCGATTCCAGGATATCGACGCCCTGGTCATCGACCTGACCGGGCCGTCCGACGCGCTGGGGCTCGTCCTGGATGGCATCCTGGGCTGTCCACTGTTCGAAGGCAGTGTCCTGCGGATCGACTATCCCGGGCAGGAAGTCAGCGTCAGGACCGGCTCGCTGCCCGCCGGCAAGCGCGAGGATCAGTTCACCGTGACCGGCGCGACGCGGCCCCATGTGGCGCTGACGATCGGCGGCGAGACCATGCCGGTTCTCGTGGACAGCGGCAGTCGCGGCGGGCTGTCCCTGGCGAAGGACGTCTTTGCGAAACAGAAGTTCGCCGCCGGGCCGGTCGTGGCTTCGGCGTCCGTGGGCATCACCGGTCAGCCGCACCTGTGGCGCGCGGCAAGGCTGGTGGGCCGGGCGACGATTGGTCCTCACATCCTGGACGAGCCGGTCGTCCAGGAAAAGGCCCGCGAGTCGCAGTTGGGGGGCAAGGTTCTGCGGCACTTCGTGGTCACGTTCGATGCCGGCAATCGACGGGTCCGCCTGGAACGGGCAGAGGCCTCCGAATTGACAATGGAGCCGTTGCGCCTGACCGGGATTCAGCTTCGCCGCCGACCCGAGGGGTCGACCATCTGGCAGATCCTGCCTTACGCCACGGACGCCGCGCAGGATCTGCACCCGGGCGATGCCGTCACTCATGTGGCCGGAATCCCCGCTGCTGAACTGGGTTGCGCGGACCTGAGGGAACTGTTCGCCTCCCGGGCGGAAATCACCTATCGGGTAGTGCGCGACTCCGTCACCATGGACGTGACCCTGCCTGTTACTACCGTTGTGCCCTGAGTTCACGCCTGCCTATCACTCGTCCCTCTCCTGATCGTACCGGATCGTTTCATCATCCCACCAGGCCACTTCAATCAACTACCGCACCAGGGCGATCTTCCCCACCGCCTCCTGACCGCCGCTGGAGATCTGATAGAGATACGTGCCCGACGGCAGGGCCCGTCCCGCGCGATCCAGCCCGTCCCACTGCTGGGCGTGCCAGCCGGCGGCGGCCTCGCCGTTGAACAGCACCCGCAGCAGGCGGCCGCGAACGTCGAGCACCCGCACGCGCGTGGCTGCCGCCCGGGCCAGCTCGTAGCGGATCTCCACCCGCGGATTGAACGGATTGGGCCACGCCAGATGTCTCAGCGCAAGCGAGGGCACACCGTCCGTATCACCAACAGCGGCCGGCTGGGGCAGACGGCCGGTCAGCGA
>JAJRWA010000193.1 GCA_024277025.1 Candidatus Krumholzibacteriota bacterium
CTGGCCCACGTAGGCGTAGGACGCAGCCACGCTGATATCCAGCACGCCGGTCTGGTCGGGGCCGTCGGGGCTCGGCAGATCGATCCGGCTGACCTCGACCAACTGGGTCGGATCGACCGCGTCGACGACCGACACGCCCGCGGTGTCACCGGTCAGGACAAACCCGTTGTGGGCCGTCACCGCGGTGAACTGGTAGCCGGTCACTACGGAACCCAATTCCACGGGCGCGGCGGGATTGCCGATATCCAGCACCGTCAGCCGGCCCGCGGCGCTGACGGTGTACAGCCGGTCCCCGTCCAGGGCCACGGCCACCGTGGCGCCCGGCAACCCGATGCTGGCCACGATCTGGGGCACGCTCGGATTGCTCGTATCGACGATCAGCACGCCGCCGAGGTTGGCCGCGCCATAGGCCAGGCTGCCCCGGCCGACAACGCGGCGAACCGGGCCGGTCGTCGTCGCGGTGCCGGTGTGGACCGGAGCCAGGGGATCGGTCGCGTCCATCAGCCACAGACCCGCATCACCCATGGCCAGGCAGACCACGCCATTGGTCACACCCACGTCCTTGGCCGTGGCCGGCAGGGCGACGGAGCCCACAGTGACCGGCGCCGCGGCATCGGTCACGTCCACGATCTCCAGCAGTCCGGTCGTATCAGTGCCGGTGGCGCAGTAGAGCAGGTCGCCGCTGAGCGCCAGACGCTCGCCCGGCTCCACGGTCTCGGCCGAGGCGACGTGGCTCGGGATCAGCCAGGCGTTGGCCCGCTGGATCTGCAATCCGGCGCCCACACCTGACCGATAGAGGTGGGTTGCCGTCGCGACGGCCATGCCGGCAGTGCCCTGGGCCGGCAGGAACGCGGCATACGGATCGAGGATGGTCTGGTTGTACTCGCCGACGATCAGGAATCCGTTCATACTCGAGACCAGCCGGCCATTGGCCTTCATGATCCGGTGGCCGGCCGCCACCGCGCGCAACGCGCCTTCGACCGGATTGCGGGGATCGGTGACATCGTACTCGGCGAGGGCTGTGCCCAGCCCCACGGTCAGCGTCTGGCCTTCGAGATACAATCCCAGGGGAGTGCCGGCCAGGCCGCCGAGGGGCGAAAACACCAGAATGGCGGTCGGCGCCACCGGCAGGCTCAGGTCATAGATGTAGATGCCGCCGTCCGTCGTCGTGACGTAGGCCAGCCCGGCGACCGGCAGCATCTCGGCGCCCGTCTTGAACATGGGCGAGGACTGGCCGAGGACGACTGGCTGGTTGGGATTCGTGACATCGGCGGTGACCAGCCTGGTGCCCGACGAGGCATCGACCTCTTCGATGATCGCCGCCACGCCCCCGACGACCCTGGCTTCGGTCATGGTCGTCGCCGTCGTCAGAATACCCTGCTGGACGGGGTTGGCCGGATCGCTGATGTCGATGATCAGCAGGCCGTCGACCCCGCAGGCGGCATAGAGCGAGCTGCCGCTCTGGCACAGGCTCAACACCCCCTCGATCAGGGGATTGCCGCCCGCGTTGAGCAGCGGCAGCGCTCCCACCACGGCCGGCTGCTCCGGAGTACTGATATCCAGCGTCGTCAGGGCCGCCGCGAAAGTCGTGCCCGTGCTGTCCGTGTAGACCAGGCCGCCCTGGTGGATGAACTGGCCGTCGAGAACCAGGGCGTTGCTTGTCGGATCAGTTGTGCCGCCGGCCGGCACGATGGCCCCGGCGTAGTCCACGCAATCGATCTGGGCGGTGGCGTTCAGCGTGTAGAAACAGCAGATGGCGGCCAGCAGGCCGGGCAAGAGGCGAGACCCCATGTGTCGTACTCCAGCGGTGTCGGGCGATTCGTTGGTAGTCTTTGGAGTGCCCACGCCTCCCTCCAGGGCGATGGGCAGGAAGTATTATAACACAAAAAGGGTCGGGATTCCCACTGAAACTCGCCAGCCAGCCTACGGCGTCAACACCAACCGATGCTCTCCCCCACCCGGCAGCAACGGCGTCGCCCGCCCCTCGACCCAGTCCTCATGCCCCGCCAGGAAATACGGTGACAGCGGATGCCCGCTCTGCCCACCCGGCATGTGGAAGATCCCATCCTGTTCCCGCCCCGGCGAGACCACCAGCCGTTCACTCGCGCCGCTGCGCACGTGCTGCACCCGCGGCATGAACGAATCGCCGGGCTGGGCACGCACGGGGGCCGCCAGCCAGCGCGACAGCCGCGGCTCGAAGCGGGTGAACGGATGCGCCACCACGACCTGGTTGCGCGCACCCCAGGTGAAATCGCTCAGCTTGCGGCCGTCCGCGAGCGCCCACGTCATGACCCTGTCGACCGCCGTCAGCACCAAGTCATCCCAGCTGTCATACATGGGCGGCAGCAGATTGTCCGGCCGGGCAGCCAGCACTTCCCAGGCGACCGCGTGCCGGTGGGGCAACCAGTTGGCCCCAAAGTCCGGATCCTTGGCATACAGGCTCTTGACCAGAATCTCGTAAACCAAGTCGGTGCACTCGTAGGAGAAACTGCGCACCAGGCGGTAGGCCACCGACTCCACGTCGGCCCGGCCCGACCACTCGTCGCGCACCACGCGCAAAAAATCACCGCGCGACGAGCCCTCGGTCGGCGGCACGCGCGCGAAGACTTTCAGCACCAGCTCGCGCCACAGCGCCCGGAATTCCGCCCGGTCGTCCAGCTGCACCGCCAGCAGGTCCGCCTCGGTCGGCTGGTCAAGCGCCCGCAGATCATCCCGGATCTGGCGCGCGCGCACGCCCAATCCGTAGCCGCCATCGCCGATCACGACCAGATCCCGGCCGGCGGCCACCCGGTTGTTGGCCGTCCACAGCCGGCCCTCGGGCGGATCCACCAGGCGCGGCTGTTCGTCCGGCGTCAGGTACCCGTCCCAGCGGTGGCTGCCGTCGGCCCAGCTCGCCGGGAAGTAGCCGTCCCAACCCACCCGGCGGGGGATCCGGCCGATGATGGTCCAGGCAATCCGGCCCTGACTGTCGGCGCAGACGAAGTTCTGCTGCGGAATGCCGATCGTCGCCGCGGCCGCCACCGCTTCATCGACATTGGTCACCGTCTCCAGCCGGCCGAGATACACGTTCACCGCCTCGACATCATGGGCGGTCCAGCGCAACGCCAGCCGGCGGCCCTGGCTGTCGGTCGTCCAGACAGGGCCCCAGATCGTCTCTGCAACCCAAAGCGTGTCCGGGGCCGCGCCGGCTACGGCAATGACCTCGGGCACGCGCTCGATGGTCTGCCAGCCCGACGGCGTCCGGTAGCGCGTGGAGTCGGCCGGGTCGGTCTCCAGAACCACCAGGTCGACCCAATCGCCGTAGCTGTTGGTGAAGCCCCAGGCGACCTGCCCGTTGCTGCCCGCGACCAGGGCCGGCGCCCCGGGCAAAGTCACGCCCACGACCAAACGGGTGCCCGCGCCCTCGGGCCAGCTCAGGCGCACGCGGTACCAGATGTTGGGGATCCCGTGGGCCAGATGCATGTCGTTGGCCAGCAACGCCCGGCCGTCGGCCGTCAGTTTGCCGGCCACCGCCCAGTTGTTGCTGCCGGCGGTGTCCTGGCGGGGCACCTCGTGCAGTTCATCGTGGTACTCGTCGTAGGTCATGCCGCCGTAGTTCCAGCGGCGCAGATCCAGCGCCGCCGAATCGGGCAGCACCACACCACTGACCGGGCCGTCCTCCAGCGGCACCTCCCAGCGGTTGCTCCGCGGCAGCAGCATATCGGCCAGCGGGGCCGGCAGATTGTCCTTCACCAGGGCGCAGGTTTGCTCGGTCGTGGCCGTGGACAGGCTCAGGTCCAGGTACATGGCGTACAGGGTCAGCACCGTGTCGACCGGGCGCCAGGGCTGCGGTTGACAGCGCAGGGCCAGATACTCGAACGGCCGCACCTTCAAGCCGGCCAGGCCGGCGTTCACGCCGGCGGCATAGGCGGCCAGGACGGCCTGGTTCTCCGCGTCGGTGGCCGCCACCACCTGCTCGGCCAACTGCCGGAATCGATGACGCCTGGTGTCGCGATCCACATCCAGCAGGGCGGGACCCAGCAGGGCCGCCATCTCGCCGGCGGCGTTGCGTCGCTGCAGATCCATCTGGAAGAAACGGTCCTGGGCGTGCAGGTAGCCCA
>JAJRWA010000194.1 GCA_024277025.1 Candidatus Krumholzibacteriota bacterium
CACCTCGGGGACCAACAGGAAGGGACTGCCCCAGCCAGTGCCGTCGACCTGGTACTTTTCCTCCAGCATGTGACTCTCGTCGGCGGTGCCGATACCGCCTTGCACCGTCACCCGCTGATCCATCTTGGCTTCGGGCACGGCACGGCCGCCTTCGGCCAGGGCCGCGACCCAGATCTCGTGGATCTGCTCATAGAGCTGGCCGCGTTTTTCCTTGAACTCGTCGAGCACCGGGCCAAGCAGCGCGCCCTTGCCACCGAAGGCGTGGCCACCACAGTTCAGGCCTGACTCGATGCGGTACTCACTCACCCACAAACCCTTGCGGGCCAAAAGCTTACTCTGTATAAAAGCCGAGCGGAAATCGCCCACCTTCAGAATGATGCGCTTGCGGATCTCGCCGCTGTCATCGGGAAAGAAGTCACCGAACTCGGCCAGGTAATTGTAGAGGCGCCGGTTCAGACCCGCCGACAGGATCAGCGACGACTCGAGCCGGCTGTTGGCATAACCGCGCAACGCGCTCATGGCGTCGGCAAATACCGGCGGCAGCAACTGGCCGTTCTTCATGCGGTCGCGATCCA
Organism: Candidatus Krumholzibacteriota bacterium; assembly: GCA_024277025.1. Taxonomy (GTDB): domain Bacteria; phylum Krumholzibacteriota; class Krumholzibacteriia; order LZORAL124-64-63; family LZORAL124-64-63; genus JAGRNP01. Next base: position 576 of record JAJRWA010000194.1, read on the forward strand.
GCTTGGTCATGATGTTCACGTCGATGGCGCCCGGCATGAGCTTCTCTTTGAGCAGGGACTGCAGGCGCGCGCGCTCGGCGGGGTCGGCCGCGGACTTCATCTTTTCGTAGAGCTGGCGCAGGGGCGACTCGGGCAGCATTTCGAAGTAGCGGGTCAGGTCGCTGCCCTTTTCGAAGAGCGAACCGCGCAGCTTGGTCATCTGCGCGCCGACCATCTCGTCCATCATGTTCAAATAGGAGGTGATCCGACGCGCGCGTGAATCGTCGTCGTCGTTGGCGATCTCGGCGTAGGTCCGGCCGGCCACGCGGCTCAGGCGCTGACGCATCTGCTCGATGAGCACGTCGTCAACCAGGGACACGACCGAACTGATGCCGTAGCGGGCTACTTTCAGCGGCGTGTCGATGGTGAACCCGGTCCCCATGACCGGGATGTAGAATTTATGTACCGAATGGGTCAGGGGATGACTCATGGCTTACGCTCCTTCAGGTTCTGTCCAGTTGAAAGATCGCTTCAACTGTCAAGAATTGCCAGAATATCCGCTGTTTTTTCCGTCATCAGGAGTCTATCACCCCGGGATTCCACATTCAAGCGAATCACCGGCTCGGTGTTGCTGCGGCGCAGATTGAAGCGCCAATCACCCATATCAAGGCTCAATCCGTCCGTACGGTCGATCGCCGCGGCATCACCCGCATAGGCCGCCTCGATCTTTTCGATGGCCGCGGCCGGGTCGGTCAGCCGGCGGTTGATCTCCCCGCTCGCCGGGTAGGCCGCCTGCATGGCGGACACCAACTCGGACAGGGACTTGCCGCTGTGTGACATCTCCTGCAGTACGTGCAGCCAGGGCAGCATGCCCGTATCACAGTAAGCAAAGTCGCGGAAATAGTGATGGGCCGACATCTCGCCGCCGTAAACGGCGTCCTCCCGGCGCATGCGTTCCTTCATGAAGGCGTGACCGGTCTTGTTCATGAGGGGCCGGCCGCCGGCCGCCTTGACCATTTCCACCGTGTTCCACACCAGACGCGGGTCGTGGATGATCGCGCCGCCGGGGCTCTGGCGCAGGGCCGCGGCGGCCAGCAGCCCGACCAGGTAGTAGCCCTCGATGAACTCGCCCCGCTCATCGAAAAAGAAGCAGCGGTCGAAGTCCCCGTCCCAGGCCAGGCCCAGATCCGCACCGTGCTCGCGCACCGCGTCGGCCGTGGCGCTGCGGTTGTCCGGCAAAAGCGGATTGGGAATGCCGTTGGGAAAGTTGCCGTCCGGCTCGTCGAACACATGGATGAATTCACAGGGCAAGGCCGCGGCCAGAGCACGCACCACTGGTCCAGCGCAGCCGTTGCCGCCGTTGGCCACCACCTTCAGCGGCTTGAAGGCCGCCACATCGAACTTGTCCAGCAGGTAAGCTACGAACTCGGCCTGGATATCCTCGTGGGTTACCGCGCCGCGATCCGTGGTCAGCGTCAGATCACACTCCACCGCAGCCACGCCGATCTCGTTCAACCCGGTGTCGCCACTGATCGGACGGCCTTCCGACCGCACCAGTTTCATGCCGTTGTGATCCATGGGGTTGTGGCTGGCCGTGACCATCACGCCGCCGTCCAGGCCGCGGGCAAACGTCGTGTAGTAGACCATTTCCGTACCGCACTGCCCGATGTCGAGCACGTCGCAGCCCGCGTCCAGCAGGCCGCGGGTCAGCGCCGCGCACAATTCACCGCTGCTCAGGCGGCAATCCCGGCCCACAGTCATGTGTTTGGCGCCGAGAAAGCGGGCGGTGGCCAGCCCCACGCGGTAGGCCAGATCCGGGTTCAGTTCGCCGGGAACCTTGCCCCGGATGTCATAGGCCTTGAAGCAGGCGGGTGTTGTACGTTTGTCGGCCATTCTACCTGACTTTCCTCGGGCCGTGTCCGGCCCGGTGGCGAGGGCAAAAAAAACGGATTTCTTGTGAATTCCACTTCACTTGAGTAGCATGAAACCTTCATTGCGGCAAGGGAGGGCTCGCCCGGTGGCTGACCCCGGGCCCGCCGCACGAGGGAAACCGCGACCAGAAACCAACCCGGAGGAATCCATGAAGAAGCTGCTGATACTTGCTGTCGCCCTGCTGGCGGCCCTGAACCTGACCGGCTGCGTGGTCTTTCACAACCACACCAGCATCAACGCCGACGGCTCGGGCACAGCCGAGATGACCATGTCCATCACGCCGGCGGTGCAGGAGGCCATGGTCGAGATGAAAGCCCTGGACGACGGCCAGTCCCAGGAGATGGACTTCCCCCTGCTCGAGGACATGGACCGCGAGGCCCTGGACAAGGCCGCCAAGGGCCATGGTGTCAAGGTCAAGAAGTTCGAGAAGGCGCTGATCGACGGCCGGGAGACCCTGAACATCGCGCTGGAATTCGACGACCTCGAGGGCTTCAGTTACGTCATGGGCCAGGTCATGGGCGGTGGCGACGGTGATGACAACGGCATGGGCATCTTCGATGCCGGCGACGGCAACCTGGTGCTCAAGGCGGCCCAATACGATTTTCCGGCCGAAGAAGAGGCCGAGGTCGTCGAAGAGGCCGAGGCGCCCGCCCAGGACATGCAGAACATGGACCCGGCCAAGATGCAGAAGCAGATGGAGATCATGGGCAAGCTGATGGCCGCCATGTCCGAGCTGGATGTCGAGTTCAAGATCACCGTGCCCGGCGACATCGTCAGCAGCAACGCGCCCGTGACCGAGGGCCGCACCTGCGTCTGGTCGGTCAATGCCAGCAACATGATGACCATGGACCAGAACATGGATCCGGAAATCGTGTTCTCGGGCAAGGGTCTGAAGATCAAGCCGATCACGGAATAGGATGCGACGCGAGGAACTGGCTTCGGCGGACGAGTCCCTGTTTCGGGAACTCGCCGCCGAGGTCCTCGCCGGCTATCTCGGCCTGGTCGACCATGAAGGTGTACCGCGGGTGGTCGCCCTGAATTTCGTGGCCCTCGGTCACGATATCTATTTTCATGGGGCCCTGGCCGGCGAGAAATTCGATCTGCTGCAGAACGACCCACCGGCCGGTTTCACGATCGTCAGGGAATACAGCTACATCCCCTCGTACTGGTCCGCACCCGACTACGCGTGTCCGGCCACCCAGTTTTTTCAAGTCCGTGGAGATCAAGGGCCGGTGCGGCCCGGTGACCGATCCGGCCGAAAAGGCCCGCGCCCTGCAGGCCCTGGTGGAGAAGCACCAGCCCGAGGGCGGCTTCCAGCGGATTGAGCCGGCGTTGCCCCATTACGCCAAAGCCCTGGCTCACGTCGGTGTCTACCGGTTGCGGTGCGATTCATGGACCGGCAAGATGAAGTTCGGTCAGAACGAGCCGGAGAAACTGCGGCGGCTCTTCGTGGTGAAGCTGCGCGAGCGGGGCGGGCCGCACGATGAAGCCACCGCGCGCGCGATCGAAGCCACGTTGGCGGGCTAGGTTTCCCGTCGCACACCGATCGCCGCCCAGGCCCCGTAGAGAGTCAGCGCCACCAGACAGCCCAGGATAAGCACTGTACCCTGGCCGGACCAGGCGGACCAGTCCGCAGCCAGGGACCGCCAGGACAGCAGGGCCACGACCCGGCTGACGAGCAGTGCCACGACGCCCCAGCGCAACAGCAGAAGCAGCATGATCCCCGACAACAACAAGCTGATCATAATCCCGACGCCGTCACTGGCGCCATTGAGCAGAGTCCAAACCACCAGGGCCAGCCCCAGGGCCGGCAAGCGCCGGCGGATCATCTTGCGAATCAGGATCAGGGCCACGATCAGAACCAGCAGGAAGGTCAGCAGCAGGGACTGGTCAATGAGCAGACCGAGAGCCTGCCGCTGCCCCAGCAGCAGGTCGGTGTCGATCAAGAAGGGTATGGGCTCCTCGCCGGTCCACAACGGAACCACAAATCGTCGAACCAAGCCGACCAACACGAATGAAACACTCCCGCCGATCACGCCGACCAGAACCGAATAGCCGATCAACGGGTCGCGCCACTGCACTCGTGGTCGGCTCAGCAGTCGGCTTGACGAGATGAACATGGTCGGCCAGACCTGCCGCCCCAGAGGCTCGGCCGCCGAATACAAGGCCCAGGAAGCCAGTCCGATGAACGACGCCGCTGCGATGAGGGGCCAGATCTCGGAGGCCCAGACCCCGGTGAAGAGCGTGTGGGACTGCAGCGCGTTGCCGACCAGGAAGAGACCGAAGCAGAGAGCGCCGAAGCGCAGGGCTCCGCGCCGGTCAGCCCGACCCAACTGCATGTTGCGCCGGGTCGCTCTTACCGAAATGATCACCACCAGCAGAATCACGAGCGGTTGGGCGATGGCGGACAGCTTCTGCCCCAGTCGCGGCACCTGACGTACGGGCGGGCTGCCCAGGGTGGACACGCTGGCCACGGTCGCGACGTTGAACAGCACCGGACGCCCCTCATAGGAACCTGCTTCCACGTGCATGGGCACACCCGGCTGGTCGGCGAAGGTGCCGATCCAGGCCCGGCGCCGGTCCGGTGCCAGGAAACGCTGATAGCGGGGCCGGTCCTCGCTGAAGCGCGCCATATCCAGCCCGGCCAGGCGGAACAACGGCTCCCAGTCGGGCTCGGCCACCGTGTCGGCCAGGGAGTACCGCGTGGGCATGACCTCGAACCGTCGCAGCCGGCCCGCTCCGTCCAGCAGCACCGTGACCTCGGCCGGTGAAATCGGCGAGGGATTGGTCATGGTCACCGGTCCCCGCACCGAGGCGGGCCCATTGGCGGGCACCGGACGCAGTACCGTCGGCGACTGCCGGTACCAGAACGAATAGACATCCGGCCGCTGCCGCAGGGCCTGCCAGGGCCGGCCGGTGGTATCGGCGGCGGCGACTTCCCGGATCAGGCCGTCCCAGATGAAAAAACCCCAGGCCTGGTCCATCGGCCTGTCGTAGACATCATCCAGATAGCCCTGCTCGGCAATGATGCCGCGAGCACGGTCCACCAGAACGGCTGGCTTCTTGTCCAGCGGCACATAGGCGGTGATGGCCAGCGACCCCATCCAGCGGGCACCGGCAATCAGCACCAGCAGGCCGATGGCCGCCAACAGCAAGACCCGCCCCAAAGGCAGCCCCGCCCGCTCGCCCGCCTGGGCCACCAGTTCCGGCGCCGGCGTCTCCCCCGCGGCCAACGCCGCGGCCAAGGGATCGCCGCCGGGCAACGCGGCCGAAACCGCCAGCACGGAGGCCGGTCGGTCGGCCGGATTCTTCTCCAGGCAGCGCAGCACCGCGCGTTCCACCGCCGGATCCAGGTCGGCCACATATCGGGTCAGGTTCGAGGGCTGGGCGCTGGTGTGCAGCTGCTGCATCTCGGCCTGGGAGCCGGCCTCGAACGTGCGCCGGCCGGTGAACAGTTCGTACAGCACCAGGCCCAGGGCGTAGATGTCGCTGCGCACGGTGACCTCGCGGCCGGCGATCTGTTCGGGCGCCATGTAGGCCGGCGTGCCCAGCCCGATTTCACGGCCCTCGATCTCGTCCGCCAATGTTGCTAAACCAAAATCCGTCAACCGCACGCGGCCCCGCCCGTCGAGCATCACGTTGGCCGGCTTGAGGTCACGGTGCAGGATTCCCTGGTCGTGGGCCGCGGCCAGGCCGGCGCAGATCTGGCGCGCCACCTCGACCGCCCGCTCCTGGGGCAGCCGGCCGATCCGCAACAGCAGCGACGACAGGTCCTCCCCGTCGACGTACTCCATGCTCAGGAAGTGCTGGCCGTCGACCTCGTCGATGTCGTAGACCCGGCAGACATTGGGATGGGTGACCTGGCGGGCGGTGCGCACCTCGGACAGAAAACGTTCACGCCGGTCGGGGTCGTTCTCCAGCCCCGGCGGCAGGAACTTCAGGGCCACGGGCTGGCCCAGCTTCAGGTCGTCGGCCCGGTAGACCTCGCCCATGCCGCCGCGGCCGAGCAGGCCCACGATGCGGTAGCGATCGCCGATCATCCGGCCGGGCTCGAAGCGGGAGCTGGGCTCCACAACTGAAGTGACCAACAGGGTGGGGACGGCGATGGTCGCTGCAAGGTCCGCAGCCACCGTCGCCTGGCAGTCGGCGCCGCAGGCGGGGCAGAAGCGGTCGGCGGCCTGGAGTTCGTGTTGGCAGGCGGGGCAGGTTTTCATGAGAGTATTCTAGTCGACAATAAACGGCGGGGCGACCACAAAGTCGCCCCGCCGCCATTCGGCCGGATCTGACCGGATCAGGCCTGCTCGCCACCGATCGGCGTCGGCGCCGGCCGCGTCTTCAGCTCCCGGTCCATCATGAAGATGCCGGGGCCGCTGTCGCCGACCATGCGCAGCTTGTTGACGATATCGTCCACGTTGGCCTCTTCCTCGACCTGCTCCGAGACATACCACTGCATCACGTTGTTGGTGGCGTGGTCGCGTTCTTCGAGGGCCAGATCGGCCAGCTTGGTGATATTCCCGGTCATGTACTTCTCGTGCTCCAGGGCGGCTTCGAACGCCGCCAGGGGGCTGTCCCACTCGCGCGGAGGCGCCGCCACGGTCTGCAGCTCGATCTTGCCGCCGCGCTCGAGTACGTAGTCGAAGATCTTCAGGGCGTGCAGATGCTCTTCATCGGCCTGCATGCGCATCCAGTGGGCGCAGCCGTCCAGGTTCTTCTCCTCCATGTAGGCCACCATCGAGCGGTAGAGGTAGCTCGAATAGTATTCCTCGTTGATCTGCTTGTTCAGGGCTTCCTGCAGCTTGGGACTCAACATCTCTCTGCCTCCGGACTGGGTTTCGCCGCGACCGGCAATAGCGTTCATCTACCGCAGAAATTAGCCGTTAGAGGGCTGAATAGCCACTGCCAATTGAGAATCGGCCCTGATTTCAGCGGATTCTGATCCTGAGAACCAGGACCGATTCTGTTTGCGAAATGCGCCGGTCCTGCTATCATATATAGAGAAATTCCCGGGCCAGAATACCTCTCTTATACTCTGGAGACCCATTGCGGCCCGTTTTTGCGGACTGTCGGCGCCAAGCCACATTGAAGGATCCCTGCATGCCCAGAAAAACCGTCGCGAAATTCACTGTCGAATACCTGCAGGTCCTGGACGAGAAAGGCAAGCTGGACGCCAAACTCGACCCCCAGCTCAGCCAGGACGAAGCGGTCGCCATGTACCGCTGGATGCGTCTGGCCCGCGAACTGGACGAGCGCATGCTCAAGCTGCAGCGCCAGGGCCGGCTGGGCACCTTCCCGCCCAACACCGGCCAGGAAGCCATCTCCATCCCGGCCGCCCTGCAGATGCAGGAAAAGGACTGGTTTGTCGGCGCCTTCCGCGAACTGGGTGGACGCCTGGTGCGCGGCGAGCCCCTGACCAGCACCCTGTACTACTACAACGGCTGGGAAGAGGGCAATATTCTGCCCGACAAGGAATCACGCATCATCCCGACCAGCGTGGTGATCGGCTGCCAGATCGAGCACGCCGCGGGCCTGGCCTACGCCTCGCGCTACCAGGGCGAGGACGCGGCCACCGTCTGCTTCATCGGTGACGGCGGCACCAGCGAAGGTGATTTCTACGAAGGCCTGAACTTCGCCGCCGTGTGGCAGGCGCCCGTGGTCTACATTGTCCAGAACAACCAGTGGGCCATCTCGATCCCCCGCGACCAGCAGACCGCCAGCCAGACCCTGGCCCAAAAGGGCCTGGCCTTCGGCATGCCGGTGCTGCAGGTCGACGGCAACGACCCGCTGGCGGTGACCGTGGCGGTGCGCGAAGCCCTGGCCCGGGCCCGCAGTGGCGAAGGCCCCACCCTGATCGAAGCGGTGACCTACCGCCTGATGATGCACACCACGGCCGACGATCCGACCAAGTACCGCACCGCCGAGGAAGAGCAGGCCGCCTGGGCGCAGGAACCGCTCATCCGGACCCGCCAGTACCTCGAAGCCAAGGGCTACTGGGACGCCGACAAGGAAGAGGCTTTGCTGGCCGAGGTGAAGGCCGAGGTCGAAGCCGCGGTCAAGGAATTCGAAACGCCCAGGGACTGGGCCCAGGACGAGCCCTTCCGGCACGTGTACGGCACCGAGCACGCCAACATCACCGAGCAGCATCAGGACTTCCTGGCCAACGTGGCCAAGGAGGCGAAATAATGGCCAAGCTGAATATGGTCCAGGCCATCAACCTGGCCTTGCATCAGGAAATGAAGCAGGACAAATCGGTGCTGGTTCTGGGCGAGGACATCGGCGTCGACGGCGGCGTGTTCCGGCTGACCGAGGGCCTGCTGGACGAATTCGGCAGCGAGCGCGTGATCGACACGCCCCTGGCCGAGAGCGCGATCATCGGCACCAGCATCGGCATGGCCATGGCGGGCTTGAAACCGGTCTGCGAAATGCAGTTCTCGGGCTTCAGCTACCTGATGATGGGCCAGTTCGAGGCCCACGCGACCCGGATGCGCGCCCGCACCCACGGCCAGTTCACCGTGCCGATGGTCATCCGGATGCCCTTTGGCGGCGGCGTGCGTGCGCTCGAGCACCACAGCGAGAGCCGCGAAGCGACTTACGCCCACCTGCCGGGCGCCAAGGTGGTCACACCCAGCGGACCGCGCAACGCGCGCGCCCTGTTGTTGGCGGCCATCCGCGACCCTGATCCGGTCGTGTTCATGGAGCCCAAACATTCGTACCGCGCCTTCCGCGAAGAGGTGCCCGACGAGGAAGAGGTCATGCCCATCGGCAAGGCCCAGGTGGTCCAGGAAGGCACCGACCTGACGCTGATCAGCTGGGGGGCCATGATGCGGCCGACCTTGAAGGCGGCGGCCCGAATCGAAAAGGAGCGCGGCGCCAGTATCGAGATCATCGACCTGTTGAGTATCGCGCCGTTGGACTATCATACGTTCACCGAGTCGGTGAAGAAGACCGGCCGCTGTGTCGTGGTGCAGGAGGCGCCGCGCAGCTTCGGTGTTTCGTCGGAGGTCGTGGCCCGCATCAACGACGAGGCCTTCCTCTATTTGGAGGCTCC
>JAJRWA010000195.1 GCA_024277025.1 Candidatus Krumholzibacteriota bacterium
CGCCATCGTTTCGTGCACCGTTCATTTCCGGATCGGGCGCAACGGCGCCGTCAGCCAGGTGACCCTGGTGCGCAACAGCGGGGTCGGGGTGTATGACCGGGAAGCGCTGCGGGCGGTCAAGCCCACACGGTTGCCGCCCCTGCCGCCCCAGTACACCGGTTCGTCCCTGGGGATCACTTTCACTTTCAATCTGGAGCCCGGCAGTTGATGAAATCCAAGACCAGAATGGCCGTCCTGCTGCTGCTGCTGGCCGGCGGCGCCCTGGCCCAGGGGGGCAACTCGGAACTCTACCTCGAGACAACGGCCTCGGCCTTCATCAAGACCGATGTGAAGCTGGCGCCGCTGGACGTGCTGTCGGGTGGTGAGAAATCGGTTCTGGCGGCAGACCAGCTGGGCGAAATCATCAGCAACGATCTGGTCTTCAGCGGACTGTTCCGGGTGGGTACGGAGGCCGGCGGTCCGGACAGCCTCAGCTTCGAGTACGCCGTCGAGGGCACCGTTGAGGGCCCGTTGCGGGACGCGGACACCACCGGTGAGACTGCGCCCACGACGATCAGCCTGAACCTCGTGACCTGGCCCGGCCGGCAACTGCTGCTCAACAAGCGGTACCGGCCATTGCCCTCGCAAATACGGGCCACCGCTCATCACTTCGCCAACGAGGTCATTTTCGCGTTGACCGGCGAGCCGGGCATCACCATGAGCCGGATTGTCTTCTCGCGCAGCACCGGCAATGGCAGCGACCTGTATGCCGTGGACTACGACGGGGCGGGGCTGCTGCGCTTGACGGCCAACCGGGTGCTGAACCTGTGCCCGAGCTGGTCGCCCGACGGCTCCATGATTGCGTTTACCAGCTACCGCGACCACCTGCAGGGCTTGTTCGTGCTCGATACGGCCAACGGGCAGGTGCGGCAGATCATCGCCCAGGGCGGCTTGAATTTCGGGGCGGATTGGCATCCGGGTGGCGACGAGTTGCTGGTCTCCCTGTCGCGGGGCGGCAATCCGGAAATCTACCGGATCAAGCCGAGCGGCCAGATCATCAAGCGCCTGACGGTGTCCAAAGCCATCGAAATCAGCCCGAGCTGGGCGCCCGGGGGACGGGATCTGGTTTTTACCAGTGACAGAACCGGTACCCCTCAGTTATATATCATCGATAGTGACGGCGCAGGACGGCGCCGCTTGACATTCGAAGGGCGATACAACGACTCGGCGGTTTGGTCGCCGCGGGGTGACAAGATCGCCTACGCCACGCGCGAGGGCAACATCACCCAGATTGTGGTGATGAAGTCCACCGGTGAGGAACGACGCGTGGTGACCGACCAGCGGTGGCGCAATTGTGAAGACCCCAGCTGGGCTCCGGACGGACGCCATCTGGTATTCGCTTCGGATCGCAGCGGAGTCTTCAAATTGTACGTGTACGACGATGAGGAAGGCAGCTTCCGACAGTTGACATTCGGGGACGAACCCGATATCTCTCCGGACTGGTCCCACTAGGGCCGGTCAGACCAACCAAGAGGAATCAAGGCAAGGAGTGTTCAGGCATGAACCGAAGCTGGATGAAACGCACGATCCTGATCGCAACGACAATGACCCTGGTGCTGGCTCTGGCGATGTTCGCCGGTTGCAGCAAGAAGGCGCCCGTGGTGGATGACCCGGCCGCCGGACAGGGCAGCGGCCAGGTCGAAGATCTGCCGCCGCCGCCGGTGCCTGAGGACAACACCGTGGACACCACGCCACCGGCGCCCGATTACGCGAGCATGGACCCCGCCGAGTATGGCGTCCAGGACGTGTTCTTCGCCTTCGACCAGTACGAACTGGACAACGAGTCCATGGGGATCCTGTCGGCCAACGCCCGAGCGATCAGGGAGGCCGGTACGGTCGTCCTGATCAGCGGCCACTGCGACGAGCGCGGCACCCTGGAATACAACCTGGCCCTGGGCGAGAAGCGCGCCAACGCCGTGCGGGACTACCTGGTCAGCCTGGGCGTGCCCGCCTCGCGGCTGAGGGTGACGAGCTACGGCGAGAACCGTCCCTTCGCCACGGGCAGCAACGAGGACGCCTGGGCCCTGAACCGGCGCGCCCACTTTGAGCGCCCGTAAGTGCCGGTCGGCCGGCATCCTGGTGGTGCTGGCCGGCAGCCTGCTGCTGGTTGGTTGCGCCCCCCAGTTGAACCGGATCGAAATGTCGGTCCAGGCCAACAACGACGCGATCGCGCGCATGCAGGCGGAGAACAAGCGGCTGGCCCAGGAAGTTCAGGCCCTCGGGGCCCTGTTGCGCATGGATCGTGATGCCGGCGACGAGTCGTCGGCCATGCGTCTGGCGAAGCTCAGTCAGGTGGCCACCCGCATGGACCAGTTGCTGCAGAAGCTCGACGACAACGCCGAGTATATGCGCGACCTGTCCGCCCGGGTCGATCTTTTGGCAACCCGGCAGGGTATACCTACCTTGGGTGAGTACAAACCGCCGAGTCAGAGTGACGTCAGCGGCGAAACCCTGCCCGAGGAAGGCCGGTCAATCCTGGCCCAGGCGGAGTTGGACCGCAATCGCGGCAATCTCGACCTGGCCGAGGAAGGTTTTAAGGAGTTCTTGCAGCGCTACGCCAACTCCGAAGCCGCCGATGATGCCCTCTACTGGCTGGGCGACATCGCCTATGGCAAGGGTGAGAACGAACAGGCCCTGCAGTATTTCAGTGATCTGCTGGAGCAGTTCCCCACCAGCGAGCGCGGGGCGGCGGCGCTGTACAAGGGGCGCAGTTGCCTGCTGGCTCTCGGGCGCAACAACGAAGCCTGGGAGTGGGGCGGGCGCTTGTTGAGCAAGTACCCCGATTCGGCTGAGGCCGCGTTATTGAACGAGGCGTCCGTCGACGACCACTGACCCTGCGAGAGATAAGGAGAGTCTGCCGGTGTCGAAGCATTCCGTACTGAAGATGGCCCGCGGCCTGACCACCGTGTTCCGCCCGGTCGAAGTGACCGACATTGACGACAGCCACCACGCCTTCATCGTGCGCTACAGTGGCGATTACATCACCCACAGCCATGACCAGGATGAGTTCGTCTACATTCTGGAGGGCAGTCTGGTGGTGGAGATCGACGGCCGTGAAGAGGAAGTGCGGCAGGGTGAGGCGATTCTCATCCCCGCCGGCAAACCCCACCGCCCGCGCTGCAAGAACTTCGCGTTGGGATTGGTTGTCGAAACCAAGGGTTTGCAGAAACAGATGGATCCGCAGGTCTGAATCCGGGCGCGTGGATCATGAAGGAAAGGGCGGCCGGCGGGCCGCCCTTTCGTTCGTCCGTTCGCCGGGCCCCTAGATGGGGTCGGCCGCCTGGGAGACCATCTTCTCGATCCACAGCACGTCGTCGCGGCTGCCGATATAAAGCGGAACCCGCTGGTGCAGCTTGCGGGGCGTGATCTCCAGGATACTTTGCTGGCCGTCACTGGCGTAGCCACCGGCGTTCTCGACGATGTAAGCCAGGGGCGCGGCCTCGCACATCAGGCGCAGCTTGCCTTCGGCCTTCTCCATGGTCGGCGGGTAGAGGTACACCCCGCCCTTGAGCAGATTGCGGTGGAAATCCGAAACCAGCGACCCGATGTAGCGCGCTGTCATGCCCGCACCCTTGCCCGGGGCGTCCTGGCGCGTGGTCTTGGTGGCGCGTCCGTACTTCAGCTGACGCACGACGTCGCGCATCTCCGGACTCCACTTGGGCTCGTAGGCCTCGTTCACCGAGTAGATGCAGCTGCGGAAGGGGATCTTGATGTCCTCGTGGCTGAGCAGGAACTCGCCGATGCTCGGGTCCAGGGTGAAACCGTGCACGCCGTGCCCGGCCGAATAGACGAACATCGTGCTCGAGCCGTAGATCACATAGCCGGCGGCGACCAGGTCGCGGCCCGGTTGCAGCAGGTCCACGTCGCCGATGTTGGCCAGGCGGCTCTTCTTCTTCCAGATGCCGAAGATCGTGCCCACCGAGACATTGACGTCGATGTTCGAGCTGCCGTCCAGCGGGTCGAAGACCACGACGTAGTTGCCGGAGCCGTTGCTGGTGTCGGGATAGTAGGGGTCGGCCATCTCTTCGCTGCCCATGATGCTGACCTGCCCCTTGGTGCCCAGACAGCGCATGAAGACGGCGTTGGCGTAGTCGTCGAGCTTCTGGACCTGCTCACCCTGCACGTTCTCGTCGCCGGTGGCGCCGAGGATGTCCACCAGCCCGGCCTTGTTCACCTCGCGGCTGATCACCTTCGAGGCAAAGGTGATGTCGTTCAGCAGCCCGGTCAGCTCGCCGCTGGCGTTGGGATGCAGACTCTGCAGGTTCATGATGTGCGATTCGATGGTCTGGAGATTCTTGGGCGGTTGACTCATGGGGCACCTCGGTTGGGACCAGCTGTGGCAAAACGGACACCCAATTGTAACCATAAATGAAAATCCGACAATATTTCTCTGTGCCGCGGGTTTTGGCCAGATGATATCTTGCTTTGGCGGGCAATGTTTGCCACCGTACCGGCATCAACCGCTTTGGGCAGCCTGGACCCGGTCAGGACCGGATCGCAAACCGGAGGAAAACCATGTCAGACGCCATGTTCAACGTTCCCACGCCCGTCAACGAGCCCATCCTGGGCTACGCCGACGGCTCTGCCGAAAAGAAGGAATTGAAGGCCGCCTGCAAGCGTTTGGCGGGCCGGAAGATCGACATCCCCCTGGTCATCGGCGGTCAGGAAGTGCGCACCGGGGATACGGCCGACTGCGTCATGCCCCACAAGCACGGGCACAAGCTGGGCCACTACCACAAGGGTGGCGCGAAGGAAGTCAAGCTGGCGATCAAGGCGGCCCAGAAGGCCAAGAAGGATTGGGCCAACACACCTTTCCAGCACCGGGCCGCCATCCTGCTGAAGGCTGCCGAACTGCTGGCCGGACGCCACCGCATGACCGTCAACGCCGCGACCATGCTGGGCCAGAGCAAGAATCCCCTGCAGGCGGAGATCGACAGCGCCTGCGAGCTGATCGATTTCTGGCGCTTCAACCCCTACTACGCCCAGCAGGTTCTCAGCGAGCAGCCCGGTAGTGCGCCGGGCATGTGGAACATGCTGGAGCAGCGCCCCCTCGACGGTTTCGTCTTTGCCGTTACGCCTTTCAATTTCACCAGCATCGCCGGCAATCTGCCGACCGCCCCGGCCCTGATGGGCAACACGGTTGTTTGGAAGCCTGCGTCCAGTTCGGTCTACTCGGGCCACTACCTGATGGAGATTCTCAGGGAAGCGGGCCTGCCCGACGGCGTGATCAACTTCGTGCCCGGCAGCGGCGGCGCGATCGGCAATCCGGTCATGAGCAGCCCCGAGCTGGCTGGCGTGCACTTCACCGGCAGCACGGCCGTGTTCCAGGGCATGTGGAAGCAGATCGGCACCAACATCCACAACTACGGCTGTTACCCGCGCATCGTGGGGGAGACCGGCGGCAAGGACTTCATCTTCGCCCACCCGAGCGCCGATGTGGACGCCCTGGTGACGGCCATGGTCCGCGGCGCCTTCGAGTACCAGGGCCAGAAGTGCAGCGCGGCCAGCCGGGCGTATATCCCGGCCGACCTGTGGAAGCAGGTGCGTCCGAAACTGCTGAAAGCCATCGAGTCGATCCGGATGGGCGACGTGACCGATTTCCGCACCTTCATGGGCGCGGTCATCGACCAGGGCGCCTTCGCTACGATCAAGGGCTTCATCACCCGGGCGCGGAGCAAGGCAGCCAAGGGTCAGGCCAGGGTGATCGCCGGCGGCAAGTGCGATGATTCGGTGGGTTACTTCATCGAGCCGACCGTGATCCTGGCCGAGGATCCCCTGTACGAGACCATGGTTGAGGAGATCTTCGGCCCGGTGCTGACGGTGCACGTCTACCAGGAGAAGGATCTGTTGAAGACCCTGCGCCTGTGCGACCGCAGTTCGGCTTACGCGTTGACCGGAGCGATCTTCAGTCAGGACCGGCAATGGATTATCAAGATGAAGGATGAATTGTCCGGCACGGCGGGCAACTTCTACATCAACGACAAGCCCACTGGCGCGGTGGTCGGCCAGCAGCCATTCGGCGGCAGCCGGGCCTCCGGGACCAATGACAAGGCGGGCAGCTACCTGAACCTGATCCGGTGGACGAGCCCGCGGACGGTCAAGGAGACGTTTGACCCGCCCCGCAGTTATCTGTACCCCTATATGACCTCACGGTAACCATTGGGACCGAGACAGCCCGAAGGTTATTGTTGAGTGAACAAGGGAGGGGTGGCAATTCTGTCACCCCTCATTTCTTCCCGCGCCAGGTGGGATGCGGAGGAGATCCTGTGGAACGGTCAGTTTGGCGCCTGGACGGCGCCTGCACTATCCAACGCTCCCCAGGATCTCCTCCGCATCCCACCCGGCGCGGGAAGAAATGGGAGTGCGCTTGAGCAGTGGTGGGTGTGTTAGAATATGGAGGGCTTTTCTTGAAGGAGATCGGGCGATGAAGATTGTTGGGATTTTGGTTGTGGTGTTTGGGGTGGGGGGAGCGGTGGCTGGGTCCGCGGTGGTGGATTCGCGTGGGGTCGAGAGTGTGGGGGTGTGTGCGGCGGATGAGGTTACCGAGCGGATGTTCGAGTTGCTGGGCGAGGGGGACGCGAAGGCGGCGGTGAAGTTGTTTCGGGCGACGAACACCCAGCAGCAGGCTGCGGTTTCGAAGTACGTGACCGGGGGGATCAGGTTCCTGCGGCGGGTGCGGGTCGAGACACGGGTGGTCGACGTCTTCACGGCGGGGCCGTTCGCGGTCTGCGCCCTGGAACAGACCTCACCCGACTACCCGGAAATGCACGAACTCGAAGCGGGCTGCCTGGTCCAGGTCGAGGGCTGCTGGCGCCTGCTGCCCCAACCCCAAAACCACCGCACCCCGGTCAACGAACTCACCCCCCAGGAAGCTTCCACCTTCGACGTCCTCCTCAAACGATTCGCCACCCTGAAAACCAAGTACAAAGCCTACCAAGCCGCCAACAAACCCTAACCCTCTTCCCGCAAGTTCCCGGCGCTGGTGCAAGGCAGCTCGGGTGATGGGTGTCACGGGAGACGTTCGACAGCCGTGCCGTCGTCCAGACGGTACGGCTAAGCGTCTCCCGTGACACCCATCACCCGAACTGCCATGTACCACCCGGAAAACTCAGTGGTGCCGGAGGTGGGACTTGAACCCACACGTTCCAAAGGAACACTGGATTTTGAGTCCAGCGCGTCTACCAATTCCACCACTCCGGCACCGGAAGGCGGGTCCCCTGTGCCGTTAAGGCGTTAGAACAGGGGATGTTCAAGGCGGGATGGTAGTCCGCAGGCCGGGGAAAGTCAAGGTGGGGAAATGTTTGACATGGGGGGCGGAAATGCTATATTTCCCGCTCAGTGAATCGGGTGGGGCCATAGCTCAGCTGGGAGAGCGCATGACTGGCAGTCATGAGGTCAGGGGTTCGATCCCCCTTGGCTCCACCAA
>JAJRWA010000196.1 GCA_024277025.1 Candidatus Krumholzibacteriota bacterium
CATACTTGTCGGTTACCTCGATGTATGGTGAAAACATGTCACTAAGTTCACTCGCTCGAACGGCCATATACTCGCCGAGCTTGGAATATTGCTCCAACCAACTTGGTTCCACTAGTACCCCCCAACCGATTCTTGCCTAACTACTACTATCTGGTTCCTGAGAAGAGCGTGTTGGTTGTCGAAGAAAAAGAAAGAAAATGCTGCTTCTCAAAAACTGACATCTTGAATTCATGATTGAGTCTACCGAATTGGCCGCCGGACGTCAACTGCGGTGGACAGTTGGCCGAAATTTGTCGTACTGAGTAAGTGCGGGGATATTCCGAGAGTCAGTGGGGCGAAGACAGGAATATACGGGGGGAATATCCGCAATGGGCCCGAACGGAACCAGAGTGCCCACGGAGAGAATCAATTATTGATGACCAGGTCAACCTCACAGTCCAGCACATGCAGCAGTCCCAGAACCTTATCAATCGTCTTGTGGTAGTTGGTCTGGTCAAGCAAACGATAGAACTGGGCCGGCGAGGTGCCCAACCGGCGAATGATTTCCCGTCGCGAAAGGGCGCTGGCGGCAACCCTTTCCTGGGCCTGCAGTGTCAGACGATACAGCAGCAGGTCGCGCAGATAGCCGGGATCCCGGTTGTAGTCCAGAACCTGCTCAAAATGAACGGTGCCGATCCGGCCGGAGGCCAACTCGTAGGTGAAGGCCTCGTGGGCCAACTCGGCATCCACCGCGGCTTGCACGGCGGGATCGGATGGACTGGGCGCCGGGTCAGCCTTGACAAAGGGAAACAGGTAGGTTCCGCTCGAGGTCGTGACCTCAAACGTACGCTTGCGCTTCAGCAGTCTCACAGTTCGTATCTTCACACCAATCCCTCGCGCACAAGTTGCTCAATCAGGGCGATTACCCTGGGTGCCGGCTGCCCCCGCATCAAACACCGGTCATCAAGATCCCACTTCAGCACAAAACGCCCATCCCGGTAGACATGCACGTGCCGCGGCCCGTGATCACCAATCCAGGTGACAAATACGTAGCCGCCGCGCCGGATCCGCGTCAAGAATATATGTTACCACATATGGTAACACTAGTCAACATACGCTGGCCACTGCTCACAACTTGTCCAGCGGGCTCATGACACCCGTTGGGCCGCGTTCCAGCACATGCGTGTACTTCATTGTGGTCCTGACGTCCTTGTGGCCCATCAGCTCCTGGATGGTCCGGATGTCGTGTCCGTCCTCCAGCAGGTGCGTGGCAAACGAGTGCCGCAAGACGTGGCAGGTGACACGCTTGCCGATCTGGGCTTCGCGGGCGGCAGCCTTGACCGCCTTCTGCAACACCGACTCGTGCAGGTGGTGGCGCCAGCCGCGGCCCGTTGCCCTGTCCAGATGGACGCGCGTGGCCGGAAAAACCCACTGCCAACCGATTTCCCGGCCGGCGTTGGGGTATTTGCGGGCCAGGGCGTCTTCCAGCAGCACCCAGCCGGCGCCGTTGGCCAGATCCCGGCGATGCAATTGGCGGACGGTCTCCACCTGCCGCCACAGGTCGGATTTGAGCCCGGCCGGAAACAGCGTGGTCCGGTCCTTGGCGCCCTTGCCCCGCCGTACCGTCAGCAGATTGCGCCCGAAGTCCACATCCTGTACGCGTAGCTGGCAGCATTCCAGCAACCGCAGCCCTGCTCCATAGAGCAGCGACGCCATCAACCACTGCAGACCCGGCAGGGCCCCGAGCACGGCCCGCACCTCATCCCGTGACATGACCACCGGCAGATTCTGACGCCGTTTGGCCCGCACGATGGTATCAAGCCACGGCAGATCCACGCCAAGCACATCGCGGTAGAGAAAAAGCAACGCTGCCAGGGCCTGATTCTGGGTGGACGGGCTGACCCGGCCCTTGACCGCCAGATGGGTCAGGAATTGCGTCACCTCGGCGCTGGCCAGGGTTCCGGGATGGCGTTTGTCATGGAAACGAATGTAGCGCACGATCCAGCGCCGGTACGCCTTGGCCGTTCGGCGGCTGTAGTGCTTCAGGCGCATCACGCCCTCGACGCGAGTCATCAGGCGTGGCTTTTCGGGCTTTGTCGTGGTATTGGGATCATCAGTGGCCATATAGCCTCCTTGCTTTGCCTGTCGACAGCAAGGCTGAGGCCACATCAGCTTCGCGCCTATTCCACGCGGGTCACAAACCCCCTCAAATCATCCACCAGAATCCGATCCAGCTCCCCCGCGTCAGCCTGCGCCGTTTCCACCAGCAGAAACCCGAACAGCGGATACCGCCGCCAGTCCACCGGCCGGCATTCCAGCACGCGGCCGAAACGCGCCTGCACCGCCACGTAGTCGAAGGCGTCGATCCGCGTGCCATCCACACCGCTGGTATTGTCCAGCACCACCACACTCCACAGCCGGTCGTCGCGGGCGGCGCAGATCGCCGGCCAATCCGGCTTCTCGGCCCGCAGGAAGCTCAGGTACGGGTTGCAGCCCCAGGCGTGCCAGGCCAGATCCGCCGTCGTGCACCAGCCGCCGAACCGCAGGGGGTTGATCTCGATGGGCACGATCCGGCCGTCCGGCTGGACGCGCACTTCCACGTGGACCGGGAAGTCACGCACGCCGGCCAGGGCGCCGACCTCGTTCAGCCAGGCGGTGAACGGGTGCAGCCACCGGGTCAGGATCTCGACCGAGGTGCTGTACACACGGTCGCCCACGTCTTCGGCGGAACTGAACCGGTGCGCCAGGATGTTTGTGATCACGGCCCGGCCCTCGCTGTCGTACCAGGCGTCGATGGCGTACTCGTCGCCGGTGATGCACTCCTCGGCCAGGAACACCGTCGGGTCGAGCACGGCCTGGGGATACACCGCGGCGCCTGCGGCCAGGCTTGCCGCCAGACTGCTACGCACCGCCAGCCAGTGAGCACGGTCGTGCACCAGGTGAACGCCCAGGCTGAAGAAGCCCACCGCGGGTTTGATCACGAAGGGGAACGGCATGTCCGCGGGCTCCCAGTCATCCAGGCGGGCCACCGGGATTTCACGGAAGCGAAAATCCGGATACATCCCGCGCAGCAGTTCGCGGGTTCGAACCTTGTTCTTGAAGATTTCCGCCTGGGCGGGCAGAGGTGTCGCCTGGCCGTGGGCCGCCAGCCAGCCCAGGGCGTTCTCGCTGTTGGTCAACACGCGGGGACAGGTGCCGTTCTGCAGACAACGGGCGGCGTCGGCCGGAATCAGCCGTCCCGCGCCTAGATCAGTGCCGTCCACGGCGGCCGACGTGCAAACGACCGGCAACCCGTGCGTCCGGATCGTCTCGCGCAGGAAGTCCGACACATACGGACCGTCCAGCAGCAGCAGGCCGTCAGTCACGGATCCGCCGCACACAGTCGATCACCGTGCCATCGACCCACTTGATCGC
>JAJRWA010000197.1 GCA_024277025.1 Candidatus Krumholzibacteriota bacterium
GTTCCGATGCGTTTGTAGCGCCAGGTTTCGTCGGGGTCGTTGTGGTGTATGCAGTTAGGGTTTGGGCAGTGGGGCGGGGACCAGGATCTGGGGGGTTTTGTTGAGGTATTCATGCCCGGTCCACTGCAATGAGTGGACCGGACACAATCTCAGAGGCACAACCTACTACTTCCCCGGACACTCCGCCGCAATCGCCGGATCAATGTTCTTGTCGGCATACGCCTTGTCCCACTGGGCAGCGAAATCACCGGCCAGCTTCAGCGCACGTTCCCGATAGGCATCCTTGTCCGACCAGGTGTTGACCGGAGTCAGGAGGCTGGCGTCTTCCACGCCGGGGCAAGTCTGGGGCACAAGCACCTTGAAGACCTCGTCCTGCTTGTAGTCGACATCCTTCAGGGTGCCGTCGATCGCGGCGGCGACCATGGCCCGGGTCAGCATGATGTCCATGCGGGAACCGACGCCGTAGGGGCCACCGCTCCAGCCGGTGTTCACCAGGTAGACCTGGGTGCCGTGCTCGTCCAGTTTCTTGCCCAGCAGGTCGGCGTACTCATCCGGATTGCGCGGCATGAAGGGCGCGCCGAAGAAGCGGCTGAAGGCCGAGACGGGCTCGGTCACGCCGGTCTCGGTGCCGGCCAGCTTGCTGGTGTAACCCATGATGAACCACAGCATGGCCTGTTCCTTGGTCAGCTTGCTCACCGGAGGCAACACACCGTTGGCGTCCGCGGTCAGGAACAGGATCGTCTGCGGGTGGCCACCCTTGCTGCTCTCCTTGATGTTCGTCAGGTATTCCAGGGGGTAGCTGCCGCGGCTGTTGGGCGTCAGGCGGTCGTCGAACAGGTCGAACGTGCCGTTGGGCCACATCAGGGCATTCTCGATGATCGAGCCGTGCTTCAGGTAGTCGTCCTTGTGGAAGCAGGCCTTGAAGATTTCCGGCTCCTTGTCCGGGTTCAGGTCGATCAGCTTGGCGTAGCAGCCGTTCTCGAAGTTGGCCACGCCGTTCTCGTTCCAGCCGTGCTCGTCGTCACCGAGCAGGCCGCGTTCGGCGACCGCGCTCAACGTGGTCTTGCCGGTGCCGCTGAGGCCCAGCAGCAGGGCGATGTCGCCCTTGGGACCTTCGTTGGCCGAGCAGTGGATGGGCAGGATACCGGCCGCGGGCAGCAGGTAGTTCATGACCGTAAAGAGCATCTTCTTGCAGCTGCCGCAGTACTGGGAACCGTAGACGACGCCGATGCGGCGGTCGAAATCCACGGCGATGACCATGGTGCTGGTCCCGCCGAGGCGCGGGTCGTTGCGCAGGCGGCCTTCGTAGCGCTTGGGATCCAGCTTGTTGTCCGGGCAGGCCAGCAGGGTGAACGGCTTGTCGGCGAAGATGCTCTGGTCCAGATCATCCGGCCGGGGGCGGAACATGTTGTCGCAGAACAGCACGTTCAGGGCCTTGTTGGCGATCGTGGTCACCGGCAGGGCGTAGGCGCTGTCGGCGCCGATCACGCGGTCGCTGGCGTAGGTCACGGCCGAGTCGCCGAGGGTCTTGAGCGCGTCTTCGACGAGCATGTCGAAGGTCTCTTCGTCGACAGGAATGTTGTTCGCCGCGGTCCAGTCTATCGTCGCCTCGCTGCTGGCGCGTTTGACGATCAGGGTGTCCTTGGGGCTGCGGCCCGTCGATTCGGGGTACGTCCAGGTGGCCAGGGCGCCACAGTCGCTGACGATGGCTTCCTTGTTGTCAACGCAGGCCTGAATCAGGTCGGAGCGTTCCATGTTGCGGCGCACGTTGGCGCCGGCGAGCAGTTTGTCGAGACGATTCTGGAAACTCATCGTCATGTCTCCTTGATCAGGGAAATACCCTTGAGCGGCAATGGAACGACGGCAGGCTCCGCGACCTTGATTCGCGGAACCTGTTAATCATTGTAGCAAGGTAGATCCACGTTGGAGGGGAAACAAGGCGTTTCTGGCCGGATCGGCCACCCGTTTGGGAGGAGTTTGATCCCGGATGGTTCCTATGGGGTTTGTCCCAGGGCCCGCAGGCGAGGCACCGGGTCGGTTCCGAGGCTGAAACCGAGCCCCACGCGCCCCGAGAACGCGCTGCCGCCCAACGCGGTGCCGCCTTCGTTGCGGTCGCTGACCCACTCATAGCGCCCGTCCAGCCCCGCGAACCAGCGCCGCGATCGGTCCAGGTACAGCCGGTAGCCCGCCCCGAGGCTCAGGTTGAGGCCCGCCAGTACCAGTTCCTCATCCTTGAAGGGCTGGACCACGTCGTAGCCCAGTCCGGCAAACACGTCCAGCAGGTGCGGCCCCGACCGCCACACGCTCCGGCCGCCCTCCACCGCCATCAGCAGGGCGTCCCAGCGATCGGAGAACCCGACGACGCCGTTCTGGTCGACCAGGTAGGGACGATCCGACCGACCCAGCCGCACATCCACCACGAAACGGGCAAACCAGCGCGGCCAGCGTTGTTCGATGGCCCCGCCAACCAGTTGCCTGGCGCCGACCAGCGCCTGATCCCCCCGCGGCTGCCACAGGCCCCAGTGGGCCATGACCGTATAGGGTGCCTCGGTCCGCTCCAGCAGGCTGACTTCCTCGTCGTAGTAATAGCGCAGCCAGGTGTCCGCCAGGTTCTCGCTCTGCAGCGACGCCCAGGCGGTGTCGGGTTGGCCCGCGTAGAACAGGCAGAAGAATTCCTCCAGACTGGCCGGTTCGGTGTGCGGCAGCAGTTGGTTGGCAAAATCGGTGGTGAAGACATCGAAGGCCTCGCGCTTGCTGCCGGGATCCGGCAGGCGGGTCGGGTCGTAGCGGTCGACCAGCCAGCCGATCACCTCGAAACCGTAGACCGCCTCATCGAAGTTCCCGTCCCAGATACTGGCCAGGATGCGGATGCGGCCCACCGCCTCGCCGAAAGAACCTTTGACGTCGCACTGGTCCGTGGCGTAGAGCACCATTTCGTACAGGGCGTCCGGCCGGTCGTCATAGACGTAGCGCGGTATCTGCTCGTAGAAAACCGGCGCCAGTTCCTTGCACGACAGGTCTGTCAGAACCAGCGTGCTGTCGGGCAGGGTCTGAGCGCCAACCGGAGTGGCCAGGAGCAGAAACAGCGGGACCAGCCAGCGTCGCCTCATCCCGGCTCGTCCCAGGTCCTGCTCATCATGCGGCGCA
>JAJRWA010000198.1 GCA_024277025.1 Candidatus Krumholzibacteriota bacterium
CTGGCCGTCCTGGCGACCGGGGCGACAGGCGAAACGGTGATCACCGGCGCGGCCGAGCTGCGCGTCAAGGAGTCCGACCGACTGGCCCTGATGGCCGACAACCTGCGCCGTCTGGGCGCGGCCGTCAGCGAACTTGAAGACGGCCTGCGCATCAAGGGGCCGAGCCGGCTGCGAGGCGGTCCCGCGGGCGCGCCGCTGATGTTGCGCACCGGGGGTGATCATCGCATCGCCATGGCCATGGCGGTGGCGGCGTTGATCAGTGAGGGCGAATCCACACTTGATGATTTTGGTTGTGTGGCCGTATCCTTTCCCCACTTCTTCGCGACATTTGCTACAATCCTCGACGACGGCATTTCGGACCGTCCGTTCTAACGTGGGGGATTCTTCCTCGGAAGGATTCCGTCAGGACCACTGCAGAGGGCGGGCGGCCTGAAGTGCCGTTGGTCGAACTGGCGCCGAACCCGGCCGCGTATTTCATTTGTCGTCGATACTGACGGGCCAACCGCAAGCGAATGGACAGGACCATGACCCAGGCTGACCAGCCTTCCCGCGAGTTTCCCTCCTTCATCGCCGAGATGAAATGGCGGGGCTTTTTTGAACAGTGCACCGACGAGGCCAATCTCTCCAGGCTGCTCGACGAAGAAACGACAACGGCCTATATCGGTTTCGACCCGACGGCCGACAGCCTGCACATCGGCAGCCTGCTGCCGATCATGGGTCTGGTGCATTTCCAGGCCTACGGACACAGGCCGATCGCCATCGTCGGCGGCGGCACCGCCATGGTGGGCGACCCCAGCGGCAAGACCGAATTGCGCCAGATGCTGACTCTCGAAGACATCGAGGCGAATCTGGAGGGGATCAAGGCTCAGCTCAGCCTCTTCATCCGTTTCGGCGACGGGCCCGGCGACGGCCTGATGGTCAACAACGCCGACTGGCTCAAGGAGTGGGGCTACATCGAGTTCCTGCGCGACGTGGGCCGCTACTTCAGCGTCAACCAGATGCTCACCCGTGACTCGGTCAAGAGCCGGATGGAGACGGGCCTGAGTTTCATCGAATTCAACTACATGATCCTGCAGGCCTACGACTTCATGGTGTTGAACCGGGACCACGGCTGCCGGCTGCAGATGGGCGGCAACGATCAGTGGGGCAACATCTGTTCGGGGATCGACCTCTGCCGGCGCGTCAACCGCACCGAGGTCTACGGATTGACGTACCCGCTGATCATGACCGCCAGCGGCGAGAAGATGGGCAAGACCGCGGCGGGCGCCGTCTGGCTCGACGCCGAACGAACGTCACCCTACGAGTTCTTCCAGTACTGGATCAACATCGACGACCGGGATGTGTCGCGCTTCCTGCGTCTGTACACGCGCCTGCCGAAGGCGGAGATCGAAGAGCTCGAGAAGCTCGAGGGCGCCGACATCCGGGCTGCCAAGCAGGCCCTGGCCCGAGCGGTCACCACCCTGGTCCATGGTGCGACGGCCGCGGACGATGCCGAGAAGGCGGCCGCGGCGCTGTTTGCCGCCGGCGGCGATGCCAGTACGGTGCCGAGCAGCGAACGCCCGGCCACCGACTTCGCCGGCGAGGGATTGGGCCTGCTCGAGGCTCTGGTTGACGCCGGCCTGATGAAATCCAAGGGCGAGGCGCGCCGCCTAGTGCGGCAGAAAGCGGTACGGGTCGGGGGCGAGGTCGCCGCCGATGAGCTGCGCCGCCTGACGGCTGACGATATCGCCGACGGCCGCATCGTCCTGCAGGTGGGCAAGAAACGGCACCACCACATCCTGGTGAATCCGTAGGGCTATTTGAAGGTATCCCCATCTCCAGGGGACAGGCCCAGGTCCGATAACTTGTGCACCTGATCGATGATTTGTGTTGGTCGATCGGGTGCCCATGATGATTTCGGTATTCCTGGTTTCCCGAGATCATGGACCACGAGCGACGGACTCGCCTGTCAGTCCCGCGGGGATCTGCCGGAAGCTGTCTTCCCCAGAATCCGGTCAGATGTTTGGTGTCCTGGTCAGCATCAACTCGACTCCGCATGTTCGACTGGTTTCCGCTCGCTCGTGGTCCGATTTTTTTACTCCCCTCCCGCTGTTCGTCCCTGCTATTGTCTCGCCGTTCCGGGTGACTGCTCCTACAGTGTGTGGTGCCGGTCCGGGAACCTGTCGCCGGCGCCGGGGTTATTGCCCGCACACAACCAGGGCTCGCACGATTGATTTTCCGGAAAGGAACATTCATGTCCCGCACCTCCCCCCACAAATTGCGTCACCGGGGATTGTCGCCCGCCGGGATTGCCTTGTCCGCTGTCTGCCTGCTGGCGGTACTGCCGGTGATCGCTGCCGCAGGCGTTGCCAATCCGGACTACGACAAGGCCAGAAAACAGACGGTCAAGATGGCCGAAGGGCTGCAGTCGTACGATCTGGCCGGGATTCTGACCATGACCAACAACGTCAAGGGTCAGACCGGCGGCCAGAGCACGGAGGCGACGATGACCGCGGCGGCGCGTTGGCCGGACCGCCTGCTGAGCGTCCAGTCCGGTGACATGTTCAGCCTCAATCTGGGCTCGGGGCCGGAACAGAGCTGGTTCTACCTCGGACAACTGGGCAACGCGTACATCGGCAAGCCGGTCCCTCTGACGCGTGATCTGGCCGGCGCCGGCGAGATGGATCTGACCGCGGCCAAGATCTTCAATTTCTATGGCGGGCTCGGGCCGTTCCTGTTGGAGGACGGCCTGCAGATTGCGCCCGGGACCGGACACGGCACGGTGACGGCCAACGGGCGCGAGATTTCGTGCCTGATTTTCAAGACCATGGGACCGGAACAGATAGTCGCCGGCCAGCAGCCGACCGAAGGGCCGCGCACGATCCACTTCGACCCCCAGTCGGGGCTGGTCCTCAGGTCCGAGTTGACCGTGTACTTTCAGCGCAATGGAGTGGACTTCGCCCAGAACGTCGTCTTCCGCCTGACCGATTTTGAACTCAACGGCCCCGTCGACGACGCCCGCTTTGTGTTCGAGGCCCCGTCCGGCGCCCGCATTGTCGACAACCTGGACCGGTTGACGAACCCGGACGCCATGACCGGCCAGGCGGCGCCGGATATCACGTTCACCGATCTGGATGGCGGCAGTTTCCAATTGTCGGACCTGAAGGGCAAGCCGGTCTTCATCGACTTCTGGGCAACCTGGTGTCCACCCTGCAAGATGGAGATGCCGCACATCGAGACGTTGTACAAGGAACTCGGCGACGACATCACGATAGTCGCGGCCAGCAGCGAGGACGTGGGCACGATCCGGAAGTTTCTGCAGAAGACGCCCTACTCGTTCCGCATCGTGACGGTCAACGATGTGCAGGCCCACACACTGTTCAAGACGACCAGCATTCCGGTCGGCTTCGTCATCGACGCCGCGGGCGTGATCCAGGCCCACATGGTCGGGGCCCAGACCGAGGCGCAGTTGCGCGCCGCCTTTGCCAAGGTGGGAGTGAAGTAGTCAGCCGGGAAGAACGACAACAGCGCCCGGGTCGTCGGACGGCCCGGGCGCTGGCTGTAAGAGGCTATTGCCGGTGGATCTCCACCCGGCGATTGCGGGCCCGGCCCTCGCGCGTGGCGTTGTCGGCAATCGGGAAGTCCTCACCGTAGCCGACAGCGGTCAGGCGATCCGCCGCGATGCCCATCTGGATCAGCGAGGCCCGCACCGAGGCGGCGCGGCGCTGGGACAGGCTGCGGTTGGCTTCGGCGTTGCCCGTCGAGTCGGTATGGCCCCGGATCTCGATCTTTGCCGCCGGATCCGTACTCAGGTCATTGGCCAGGTCGATCAGGGCCGTGATCGACTCGGGGGTCAGTTCGGCACTGCCGGAAACGAAATTCACGCCCTCGAGAATATCCCCGTTGGTGACGGCCGGCACGAAGACAGCCGCGGCCGTGGCGGCCGGTACCTCGATGGCGCAGCCGTTGGCGTCAACCTTGGAATCGGCGGGCGTGCGCGGACATTTGTCCTGGGCATCCGGCACGCCATCCTGGTCATTGTCCAGGTCGGGGCAGCCGTCCTGGTCCTGCCAGCCGTCGATGTCCTCGGCCTCGTCAGGGCACTGGTCACGGCCGTCGTTGATGCCGTCGCGATCATTGTCCGGGTCGGGGCAACCATCGTCGTCCTGGAAGCCGTCACGGTCCTCGGCCAGGTTGGGGCAGGCGTCCTGGTCGTCGGGCACGCCGTCCAGGTCGTTGTCCAGTTCAGGGCAGCCGTCGGTGTCGTTGTAGCCGTCCCGATCCTCGGGATCATCCGGGCACTGGTCGCGCTCGTTGGGCACGCCGTCGTGGTCCCGGTCCCCGGAGCCGAACCACCAGGTCAGGCCGATGTAGCCGGAGACCAGGGCGGTGTTGGCGTCGACATTGTCCGGCCCCCAGTAGGCGCTCAGGCCGATGTTGTCCTTCTTGTTGCCCGGCAGGACATCGTAGCGGGCGCCGAGGCCCAGGCGCAGGCTGTCGGTCAGTGAAATATCCAGCCCCAGATCCATCAGGATCGTGAAGTTCGTGCCTTCAAGAGTTGCCGTATTGCCGTCGGTATCGAAGCCCTCGATGGCATCCCCGGACGGGAACCAGCCCACGCTTTCGCCGGCCTTGTCGATCACGCGCCACTTGGTGAGGCCCAGGCCGATGCCGAGCACGGGGGAGACTTTGGCGGCTGGCGAAAAACGGTGTTGCAGATTCAGGGAGGGCTGGGTGATGGTCGTGTACAGGGGCGCGCTGCTCTGGCCGCTGCCGCCGACTTCCTCGCCGGGGTAGGTGGCGCCGGGGCGCAGGTGCCCCATCTGCAGGGCCAGGGTCAGGTTCCACTGGGCGGACAGTCCCTTGCTCAGGTGGAGGCGGCCGAACGGCTCAACCGTGCTGTAGTCCCACTCGCCCTCGATGAGCTTCATCATGCCCGATTCGATACCAAAACCCCAGCGGCCGGTCAGGTCGCGGTTGTTGATCGGGGTGCTTGCCGTCTGGGCCAGGGCGCTGGTTGCGGCTGTCGCGGCCAGCAGGACCACCAGTACCGGCAGCCGGAAATCGGGTCGGGGGGCAGCGCTTGTCCTGAGCATTATTTCCTCCAGCTCGGTCTTCCCGGAAAGTTGGCACCTGGGGCATCCTAGGCCCTGGGCAGAAATCTGGCAAGGATGGTTGCCGAAGTACCATCTGCTGTGTTAATTAATAGGCACATCCAGTGCCTCTGCTGCACCACTTCTCGCCAGAAAGTGATTGGGCAGTTGAATCGATGGAACACACTGGTGGCTGCCATCAAGGAAGAGGATCGGCTTCTGCGTCGTTGTCTGACGCTGTTGCCGAGGCCCGCTCGCGACACTCCCGGCGATTCCGCCAACCTCAGCTCCAGGGGAACGCTCAGCTTCAAGGAAACCCTCGGGCATATTGCATTCTGGGACGATTTTACCGTCAATTTCTTTCAGTGCAAGCTGGATGCCGGTTCGATGACGATGCCGCCGCCGGTGGAATTCGAGGAACGCAGCCGGAAGGCCCTTGAGCAAATCCGGCCCCTGCCTTTTGGCGAGGTGCTGGCCCGGTATCTGGAATCAACCGGAGCATTGATCGATTTCCTGACGTCCCGTTGGGATGAATTGACGGAGCAGGAGAGGCATGACTTCTGGGTGCCGTTGAAACATCGGCGGCATCATCGGATCAGTCTGTATGAGGCCTTTGGTCTGGAGGATGTGGACGATTCGGCGTCCGACCCCGATCGGCTGGTTGCCGAGGCCTGACTCCAGGCATCGGTTGACTTGGTCCTCACGGCAAGAACCAGGCTCCTGGAATCAAAGAGCCGTCTGCTCGAGGCAGACGGCTCTTTTGCCGTTGGCAGGAACGAATTCCTACCGAGTAAGACCATGCGAATCGGCAACTACTCCATATGGAGGTTGAGGTCGCGGATAACTTCGATCGGCACCGGCGTGATGTTGTCACGACTGTCATTGCCACGTCCGGAGTAATCGCCGAACACACCCAACTCAATTCTGCGTGTCTTCAACTCCGGCTTGCTGTACATCTTCTTCGCCATGGAAGCCCTCCCGCTTCTAGATCAATCCACAACCGAAACCCAAAATCAGATCGGGAACAGTGGCAGATTGCTGTCTTACCGCGCCGTCTTTTGGTTGGCGCATGATTTTAGACGTGAGAGTATTATACCACAAAGAAATGGGCTCGTCAATGAGTTATTGATGATCATTTTCCGAGCCCTGTTGCAATCGGTAGAGCTCGCTGTAGAGCCCCCCGCTGGCCATAAGGCTTTTGTGGTCACCGGTTTCGATGATTCTGCCGTCAGAAAGAACCAGAATCAGATCCAAATCGCGGACCAGAGAAAAGCGGTGGGCGATGACCAGGGCGGTCCGTCCAGTCATCAATTTGCGCAAAGAAGCCTGGATAGACTGCTCTGAGGCGGCGTCCAGAGCGCTGGTCGGTTCGTCAAGCACCAGCAAACCTGGATTGCGCAAGAAGGCCCGGGCCAGGGAAATACGCTGCTTCTGTCCGCCGCTCAACTTGGCGCCGCCCTCGCCGCACAGGGCGGACAACCCCTCCGGCAACTGGTTGGCAAAACCGAGGACGCCCGCCTGCTCGGCAGCCCGGTGCACAGCTTCCTCGCTGGCCGACTGCAGGCCAAAGCGGATATTCTCGGCCAGGGAAAGATCGTAGAGCATGGGGTCCTGGGCGACAAACGCCATGCGCGAGCGCAATTCGGCCAGATCGTAGTCCGGGTAGGGACGACCGTCCAGCAGCAGTCGCCCCTCGCTGGGCGGGAACAGGCCCATGATCAGGCCGGCCAGCGTTGTCTTGCCTGCCCCGGATGGTCCGACAATACCCACCCATTGGCCGGGCTGAATGCTCAGGTCAATCCCCGATAGGACGGTTTCTGCAGAGCGGGGACCCGGATAGTGGAAGGAAACGTTCTCCAGAGTGATGCCGGCCGGACCCTGGCTTGGTGCGGGTACCGGTGCGCCGGGGACGCGTTCGGTGGGTACGGCAAAGATATCATCCAGACGTCCGGCCGCCGCGATCGCGCCCTGACCCGATGAGTAGAGGTTGGAAAGCGACGCCAGGGGCATCGCCACCCGGAAAGCCAGTAACAGGAAGGCCACCAATTCGCCGCCCGTGGTCTCACCGCGCGCCGTCAGGGTGAAGCCGTAGATCATGATCCCGATCAGGCAGACCCACAGGCTGATCTGGATGCCCGATTCCAGGGCCGCGGACAACCAGGCCCGCCGTATGCCCGCTGCCAGATAGTTGCCAACCATGCCGTCGAAGCGCTATTCTTCGTGGTTCTGGTTGTTGTAGACCTTGAGCGTGCGGATGCCGCCCACGGTTTCCTGCACGTGGCTGCTGATGCGGCCCAGTTCGTCATACATGGCTCGTGAAAGCCTTTGCAGACGGGAACCGAAAATGCGCACCAGCAGGATCGTCGAGGGGATCAGCAGCAGCACCACCGTCGTCAGGCGCGGATTCAGGTTGAACATCAGGACCAGGGCGCCGATCAAAGTCAGCAGGGCCCTGGCGAAACTGACCAGACCGGTCGTCAGCAGGTACTGGATACTGCCCACGTCGCTGGTCACCCGGCTGGAAATGTCGCCGGCTTTCTGTTCGGTAAAATACAGGCTGGGCAGTTCGAGCAGGTGGGCGAACAGCCGCTGGCGCAGGCGGGTGACCGTGCGCAGGCCGAGGCGGGCGGAGATGACTGTGAAAAAGAAGGTGCCGCCGAGCTGCAGGATCAGCAGGATGATCAGGGCTGCCAGCCGGTGCCCTGCCAGGGGGGAAGTGCCGCTGGCGGCTGCGCCCATGGCGTCGACCAGCCGGCCGGCGTAAACGGGGATGGCGAGGCTGATGGCGGTCGAGGCGACCATCAGCAGGGTGACGGCCAGGAGGCTGAGTTCCTGGCCTTTGAGGAGGCTTAGGTAGGGGCGGAGGGTGGTGAAGCC
>JAJRWA010000199.1 GCA_024277025.1 Candidatus Krumholzibacteriota bacterium
AGGCCACCGCGTCGATGACCGTACCGAGGCTGTCGCGCAGATATATGCGGTCGGCAAACAGGCGGTCGGCCGGCGGCAGGTTGTTCAGCGACGGCCATCCGCTCGCCGCCAGGATTCTCGACGGGTTCCGGCACCGGCTGCAGCCCGCATCGCCGTTGTCCAGTCGCCATTGGCTCAGGCCAAGCGAATCCTGGGCCACAACGACCAGGCTGCCGCTGGTCAGGACAGTCGGCGGCAGGGCCTGCCACGAGCCGTCTTCGTCCCGCACTTCATAGTCGGCCAGATTCCCGGGCCGGCTGCCGCTCCAGCGAAACTCCAGCCATTCGCCCTGACCCGTCTGCGGTGCCGGCATGACTTCATTGAGTTGCAGGGCCGCCGCGCCCACCTGAACCGATCCCAGCTGAATCCGCACCGTGTCCTGACCACCGGACAGCGGCAGTTCCCAGGACAGTTCGATGGGTCCTCGCCGCTCCAGACGCGCCACGAACGTCAGCGTGCGGGAGTCGCCCGGCCCGGTGTCGTCCCACCAGGACCCGACTTCACCCCCGCTCCAGGCCAGGCGGCACGGCCCGGCGGGCAGGCTTTCGGTGCCTTCATTGCGCACAACCACACTGAGGCGCAGCGTCTCGCCGGATCGCTCAAGAAAAGGAGGGTCAAAGTCGAGCGCAGTCGCCGCCGCGGCGTAGGGCTGGAAGTTCGCTCTGCCCGGCGTAGGCTGGGCCACCACAAAGTCCACCGTGTTGTGCCCGGTGTCCCGACCGTCGGGGCGACGGGCGACGGACAGGCCGCTGGCCAGGTCGGCCGGACCGCCCTCAAACAGCTCCGGATCAGTCAGGGGCCCATACCCGACCAGATCGAGCACGCCTCCCGCATCCAGCAACCGGATCGCATCCGGGCCGTTCTGCAGCCCGAGATAGACTTCCACATCCGGTTGTTCGGGCCCCTGCCAATTGCGGTCCGCCAACAGGAATCGGGCCCCGGCCGCCAGTGTCCCCCAGCCTGCGCCGCTCCAGCGGGTCGCCCAGTCGGCACCGATGGCGCCGTTGGCGAACTGCAGCGAAACGCGGTCCAGGTCAACCGGTGCCGGCCCCGTGTTCAACAGTTCGACAAACTCGCGCCCGCCATCACTGCCGGCCGGATCCGGCAGAAATTCGTTGATGACCAGGCCCGCGTCAGCCGAAGACGGCGCAAAGCCCAGACACAGGGCAACGGCTGCCAGGCCCAGCCGACCAGCACAAGGGAAGGAAACTCCACCCGAGAAAGCGCCCATGGGCGCCTCGCTTCCCGGGAGGAGAAGAGGTCAGATCACAATAAGCCGTGGCGACGGCGCAGGTACCATTCAAGACCCAACAGGGTCACGACGATCACCAGCAGGGGCCAGCCGGCCCGAACATCCAGGCGATGTCTCTGCTCGACCCTGTCCCCCTGCCAGGACAGGGCCGCCAGGTCATCCAGCAGGGAGCGCCGATCGGCCGCATCGGCCGCCGCGTAATAGCGTCCATTGCCCCGGGCGGCCAGTTGACTCAAGCGCCGCCGGTCCAGCCGGACCTGAGTCAGTTCGAGATTGTGATTGGCTACGATCAGCTCTTCACGCGCCCCCAGCACCGGGGGCTCGCCACCACCCACCAGTTGCACCGAATACCGTCCTGGTGCCAGCGGTGGCAGGGTAACCTCGGACAGGCCCCGGGCGGCTCCGGCCGGGCGCAGCGCGAAAGTCCGCTCCTGCAGGGAATCCTGGGCCGCCTGCCCACCGCGCAGCACGACGCTCAGGGGTCGATCGACCACGGGCTGCCCCCTCATGTCACGCCACTGGGCCCGCAGCCGCACGGGTTCGCCCTCCTGAAAGAAAGTCTGGCGTCCCGTGAAAGCCAGTCCCGACCCGGTTGTCCCCTCGGCAGTCCACACCAGCAGGTTGCGGGCCAGACGCCGGCCGGCGTGCCCTCTGGTATCGGCCTCGCCTGCGCCGCCACCCCGCTCCCAGAAGGCCAGTTCCCACAGGTAGCGGCCACCGAACCAGACCGTCCGTCCCTGCTCACGGCTGGCCACCGCCAACACCGGCGGTCCCGCGGACAACGCCCCGGCTCCGGCCTGCGGACGTCCCGTCAGCAGCACTTCGGCCCCGCGCACAGCCCGCACGGCGGCCACCTGCGCCACGGGGGGCAAGCCGGCCAGGCCACCGCCGTCTGCCCTCTCACCCGAACTGCGCCCGACTCCACCCAGAATCGGGTGTCCGGCGGCATCTGCCGGCTGGGCCACAAAGAACG
This sequence comes from Candidatus Krumholzibacteriota bacterium, assembly GCA_024277025.1. GTDB lineage: Bacteria > Krumholzibacteriota > Krumholzibacteriia > LZORAL124-64-63 > LZORAL124-64-63 > JAGRNP01. Next base: position 2,265 of record JAJRWA010000199.1, read on the forward strand.
GTCCCGGCAGCCAGCGCCAGTTGTCCACCCGGACCGGCAACATTCGGGCCAGATCCGGCGGCGGCGGCGCCGGCATGGGCCCACCACCGGGTCCCGAGCTGCTGCCGGCAGTCACCAACAGCCCCAGGCCCTGATTCACTGCCTGCGCCAGCAAGGTCCAGTCCAACCCGGCCAGAGGGCCGGCCCAACCGGTCAGGACGACCGCGTCCCACGCCAACCAGCCGTCAACCTGATCCGGCTCCCGCCACAGGGTCAGGCTGTCGGCAAAGACCAGGCCCCGCGCCGAGGGATACACAACCGTCAGGGCGATGCGCTGCTCCTGCGCCGCGGCCTGGGCCAGAAAACGCACATCCCAGGACGGCATCGCCGACAACAGCAGCACGCGGGCCCGCTCCCGGCGCACGGAAATAGCCAGAGACGCCTTGTTGTTGGCCGGGAAACGCTCGTTGTCCATCAACCCGACAGACAGCTCGTAGGCCTGCAGCCCTTCACGCTCGGGCTTGAAACTCAGGCTGAAAGGCACCAGTTTGGCCGCCGAGGTCACCGTCTCTTCGGCCACAACACCGCCGGGCCCCGTCAAGCGCGCAGTTATTCTGCGGACCGAGCCGTCCTGGGCCCCGGCCGCGAGGTAGCGATGGTCGACACCGAACTCAACCACGACTTCGTCGCCCAGGTAAGCGGTATCCGTGTAGCGCAGATCCTTCAGCAGGCGGTCCGGCGGCCCATCCGGATCCCCGACACCGACGACAAACAAGCCACCGGACGCTGACGCCCCCCCCTGGCGCCGCCGGGTGTCCTGCCAGCCGGATGTCTCCTGGCCGTCGCTTATCAGCACAGTCGCCCGCACCGGGCGCCCCGCCAGACGGTCGGCGACCTGACGTCTCAGATTGCCCAGATTGGTGCCGTGATTCCCCGGGGCCGCCACCACCCGATCCCCGAGCCTGAACTCGCTCAACGACGCCAGACCGTTGCCGCGCATGACAACGACCTTGACCGGCGTCTCGTACTGTCCCAGTGCTGAATCCAGCGTAGCGGCCACCGCCAGTGCAGCCGACCAGCGATCCTGCAAGGTGTCACCGCCGGCATCCCGGATGCCCATGCTGCCGGAGTCCTCCAGCACCACCGCCACCTCCGCCGGACGAACCGTCACCCGCAGGCGGGACAGTACAGGGCCGGCCAACGCCAGTACCAGCAGCAGGAAGGCGGCCGTACGCAGCCCGCTGAGCACCCGGGTCAACCGCCCGGACACCTGTGGCCGGGTCTGCCGATAGGCCCTGAGGGTCCAAAGCACGGCCCCTGTCGCTACAATAAGCAACAGGGGCCAGAGCCAGACCGGAGTTGACCAGTGGATCGCCACCGGCGCCTACTTTCCGGCAGCCATTTTTTCCCGCACCACGACCTGGGCCGCCGCCAACCGGGCAATGGGCACCCGGAAAGGCGAGCAGCTGACGTAGTCCAGGCCCACCTTGTGGCAGAAGGCCACCGAGCTGGGATCGCCGCCGTGCTCACCGCAGATGCCCAGGTGCAGATCCGGATTGGCCTGCCGTCCCTTGACCGCCGCCATCTCCACCAGTTGGCCGACGCCGCTCTGGTCGAGCTGCTGGAAAGGATCACTGGGCAGGATGCCCCGCCGCACGTAGTCGGGCAGGAAGACCCCAGCGTCATCCCGGCTGTAGCCGAAGGTCATCTGGGTCAGATCGTTGGTCCCGAAGCTGAAGAAATCCGCCACTTCGGCCATTTGGTCAGCCAACAAGGCGGCCCGCGGGATCTCAATCATCGTGCCGACGAGATAGTTCAGCTCGATGCCCGCCTCGTCGATCAGCCGGTCGGCGATGGCCACTGTGCGCTCGCGCAGGTCGCTGAGCTCGCGTTTGGCCCCCACCAACGGGATCATGATCTCGGGCCGCACATCGATCCCGTCGCCCTTGACCACGATGGCCGCGCCGATAATCGCCTCGACCTGCGTGTCATAGATCTCGGGGTAGGTCAGCCCCAAACGGCAACCGCGATGACCGAGCATCGGGTTCATTTCGTGCAGGGATTCCACCTTGCGCTCGATGACCTCCAGGGCCACCCCCATTTCGTCGGCCAGGTCCTTCATATCCCCGGTCTCATGCGGCAGGAACTCGTGCAGCGGCGGATCCAACAGGCGGATGGTCACGGCCAGCCCGTCCATGGCCCGAAAAATGCCCTCGAAATCATCCTGTTGCATGGGCTTGATTTTGGCCAGAGCGGACTTGCGGGCTGCCAGGTCATCAGCCAGGATCATCTCGCGCATCTTCATGATGCGGTCTTCGCCGAAGAACATGTGCTCTGTGCGGCACAGGCCAATGCCCTGCGCGCCGAACTCGCGCGCCTGCCGGGCATCATGGGGCGTGTCCGCGTTGGTCCGCACCTTCAGGCGGCGCGTCGCGTCGGCCCAGCCCATGACCGTTTCCAGGTTGGGATCATCCATGTGGGGCGGCACCAGCGCCTGTGCCCCGTCGATCACCGCCCCGGTCGTGCCGTTGATGGTGACCATTTCGCCGGCCTTGAAAGTCTTGCCGCCAATGCTCATCTCTCCCTTGGCGCCATCGACCAGCAGATCACTGCAACCGGCGACACAAGGCTTGCCCATGCCGCGCGCCACCACAGCCGCGTGGCTGGTCATGCCGCCGCGGCTGGTCAGGATACCCTGGGCCACATTCATGCCCGCAATGTCCTCGGGGCTGGTCTCGCGCCGGACCAGAACCACCTTCCTGCCCGCCTCGGCGGCAGCCACCGCGGCCTCCGCGCTGAAGACGATCTCGCCCTGGGCCGCACCTGGACTGGCCGGCAGCCCCGTGCCCAGCACGGTCAGTTCGGCCTCGGGATCGATCTGGTCATGCAGCAGTTGATCCAGATGGTCGGGCTCAACCAGCAGCAGGGCCTCGTCCGAAGTGACCAGGCCCTCGGCCGCCATTTCGGCGGCGATGCGGATGGCCGCGACACCCGTCCGTTTGCCATGCCGTGTCTGCAGCATCCACAGACGCCCGTCCTGGATCGTGAATTCCACGTCCTGCATATTCTTGTAGTGGGTTTCCAGCTTCTCGCGAATATCATCCAACGCCCGGTAGGATTCGGGCATGGCCTCTTCCAGCGTGGGCAGATCCTTGGCTTCGTTGCCCGCCGGCAGCAGGTCACGACCGGCATTGTTCAACTGCTGCGGCGTCCGGGTGCCGGCCACCACGTCTTCACCCTGGGCGTTGATCAGGAATTCACCGTAGAAGCGGTGTTCGCCGTTGCTGGGGTCCCGCGTGAAAGCCACACCGGTCGCTGACTTCTCTCCCATGTTGCCGAAGACCATGGCCTGCACGTTGACCGCCGTACCCCAGTCATGGGGAATGCGGTTGATGGTGCGGTAGTCAATGGCCCGCTGCACATTCCAACTGCGGAAGACGGCGCTGATGCCGCCCCACAACTGCTCGTACGGATCACTGGGGAAGGTCGCACCAGCCTCGGACTTGACGATACCCTTGAAGGTGGCGATCAGTTCCTTGAGGTCGTCCACGCTCAGTTCGGTATCCAACTGGACGCCGCGGGCGGCCTTGATCTCATCGATGGCGTGCTCGAACTTGTGCCCGGCGACGCCCATCACCACATCGCCGTACATCTGGACCAGACGGCGGTAGCTGTCGAAGGCGAAGCGCGGGTTGCCGCTCTTGGCCGCCAGCACCTGCACCGTGTCGTCGTTCAAGCCCAGGTTCAGGACCGTGTCCATCATACCCGGCATGGACACCCGCGCGCCGGACCGCACGGAGAACAGCAGTGGATCGTTGGCGTCGGCGAAAGACTGCCCCATGACTTTTTCCACCCGGGCAAGAGCTTCCCTGACGTCCGCTTTCAGCGCGTCGCCCAGGTCATTCGTTTGCTGGTAGGCAATGCACTGTTTGGTTGTCACCGTGAATCCCGGGGGGACCGGCACGCCCAGTTTCGTCATCTCGGCCAGATTCGCCCCCTTGCCGCCCAGCAGATTCTTCATGCCGGCATCGCCGTCAGCCTGCCCATCACCAAAAAAATATACCCTCTTGCCGCTCATGACGTCTCCATTGGTCAAGGTCCGGAACCGACCCCCACGCGGGGTCTTTCATTATCCCTCTGTCTGCAAATCAAGGCTACCGGCAGTAGCTGGTCAACCTAAAACTCGGGCCCAATTCCAGGAATCGGGCCCGAGTCGAATCTCGCAGTGCTCAGCACCGGCCAACTTGCGCACAGGCTACCGGATGACGACGATCCGCCCCCAGTAATCCTCGCGCTGGGGCATCTCCACCTTGTAGAGATAGACACCGGCCGCAACGGTCTCTCCGTCCCGATTCACTGTCCGCCAGTAGATTTGCGCGCCGGTCTGGTTGTCCGGGCCCAGATTGATCACATCATCGCCCGCCGTGGTGAAGATCCGCACACGGGACCCCCCGGGCAGGTTGGTGAAGACCACGAGACTGCCTTCGCCCCGCGGCAGCCCCGCATCCAGCCTGATCGGGTTGGGATAGGCGTAGATCTCTTGGTCGTGAACAGCCGCAGCCGCCGGTGCGTTGACATCAATTCGGACCCGGGTGCCGTTACCCTGGAACCGGGATAGTTCATCCCCGGTCCAGCGCGGCGAAAAGAGCATCTCATTGGTGTTGTTCTGAGGTGTCGTGAGGGCCGTGTTGCCGTAATCAAAGCTCGTCACGGCATAGACATAGGAGAACCCGTTGTAGACTTCTTCGTCGAAGAAGCGCAGCGTGTCGGGATCGCTCACGTCAAAACAGGCCGCCCGTTTCGCCTGAAAACAGTTGGGCACCACTTCCAGACTGTTGTCGCCACAGTACCCTTCAAAACAGTCTTCGGGATTCACACGATCGAATAGTCCGACCATCGTCATTTGATCAGGATCGTGACTCGCTCCGCGCCAGACCGCCCAGCCCTGGAAAGTCTGGGCCACGAGCTTGAACCCATCGCCTGTAACGGCCGTACCGCCGTCGAAGGCGATGGTCATGCCCAGGTCCAGGTCGCGCAACTCGGGTGATGTGGCGGTACTGTAGGTGTCAGTGAGGTCCAGGACCGTGCCGGCCTCATAGATTCCGCCCCCATTGGTGCCGAGGACAAAATCGCCGGAATTATCCCTGGGCGTCACAATGAACAGGGCCTTGTTGAGCAGAGGCTGGGGAGTAAAATAGGACCAGGTCAGCCCACTGTCAGTACTGTGGAGCAGCTTCCATTTGTCCTCCATGACCAGCATCTCACCGGGCAGGCCTGGCCGGCTGCTGAAGGCAAACCCAACCAGTTGCGCCCGATTCTCCGGCTGCACGGAATCGCCGACCAGGCTCCACGTCGTGCCGCCGTCTCCGCTGCGATACAGGCCCTTCTGGCTCACTCCCAGCAAAATGACCTGGGCATCATTGGCATCCACGAGTACGGCCAGGGCACTGTGAACCCAGGAACCGGTCACTTCCGGATCCGGCACGACCAGGTCGCCGTAGAGGTCATGCCAGGACAGGCCGCCGTCGGTCGTTTCGTAAGCTCCGTGGAAATCCAGAGCAGCCAGAATACGGTCGGGATTACCGGCATCCACGGCAAAATCCCGGATCGTCGGCAGCACCAGTTCGGGATTCAGGGGGTCGAAAGTATCCAGGTTGCTGGGCACCTCGATGACCGAACGACCGAAGCTGACGCCACCATCGGTCGAGATGAACAGACCCCAGCCGGGCATGAAGACCAGCAGGCGGTTGGAATCCCAATTCAAGGCCGTAACACTGAACTTCGTCGGCAGATCGCTGGCGGTGGGATCCAGGTTGATGGCCCACTGGGTGAACGTCAGCCCACCGTCGGTAGTGACATACAGCCCGTCTTCGGCCGTACCGACCGCAAAATTGTTGTTGTCGCCAGGTGACACCGCAATCGCAGTTACCGTTTGCCCAACCGCAAAAATATCCGCGGCCAGACGATTCCAGTTCGTACCATTATAGTCATAAACGCCCACCGACTCCGAGTCCAGCGCCTGCCCCTTGGTGAAGGCAGCAACCATGTAGTCCCCGGCGCCGTGCGCCAGAGCCACCACATTGGTCCGGGGCCAGGTCATCGGCAGGCCATTGTTGACCTGTCGCCAGGCGGCAGCGCCGCCGCTCTGGTCGTAGGACCAGAACCCGCCATTGTTGGACAAGTTGAATTCGCCGGCCAGAACGCCGTTGGCTGTGCCGCCTTCGGTCTGCCATTTGACCGAGATGTTGTCCGGATTCTGCCCGCCGACCGAACCGCCGCCGGTCAGATCGAAGCCCAGCACCCGATCGACCCGGTCGCCGAAGCCACCACCGACCGTCACCCCGAAGCCCAGACCATCGGTCTCCGACAGGCTGAAACAGGTGGCTTCACTCTGGTCCAGATTGGGCCAGCTCACGGTCAAGCCGGGCTTGCCGTCCGTCGCCAGTCTCAGATCCAGCATATCCGGCGAGATCAAATACAATGAGTCCGCCGCACAGGCCTCATCCGGGGTCGTCTGCGCCCGGGTTGGGGTCACCTGGACCGCCGCGACCACCATCAGTACAGCCGCCACGCCATGGCTCACCACTCGCATGAATCTAACGCTGCCAGCGTTCATCCAGTCCTGCCTTTCGCGGCCGTCAGGTACCCGTCCAAAACGAAGTCCCCCGGCGCCTCTGCCCGCTCGCGGGCCCTATTGGTTGATCTGTAGTCCGAAGTACTGGAGCACCCACCGAATCGCCTTGCGGCTCTCGTCGTGGTCAAAGCGATAAGGGTCAAAGCCCCAGTAGACATCGGCCTTCCGCACGGGCTTGTCCTCGATCTTCTTGTACGAGAAGTAACCGAAATTCTGGCCATTGGTCAGGGCGCTGCCCCGCTCCACCACCTGTGTCTCGTCACTGTACGAAGTCAGGGCGAACCCGCCGCAACCACCGTCCAGTTCGTTCGCCGTGTACCGGCTGTACGGCCAGTCGGTCTCGCCGCGATCCCAGTTGTACTGGCGAATGAAATCATATCGCGCAATGCCCCGGTACATGGGCTCGATGCACTTGCCGTTCGGACCGAATTCGTCACAATCCTGGGGCGTGAGCACCGTGGACCGCGAAAGGCTGATATTGCTGTTCACGAACTCGTCCACACGGAACGGGAACGTCAAATGGAACAGGCGCAGGGTGTCAGCGGACGCATCGACCACGTCGTGCCAGTCGATCTCCGGCTCGGTCCACATCGTGTCAGCCACGACTCCAGGCCCAATCAGGTGATTGCTCTTGAAGTCCGGATCGAGCACCAGGCCCTTCAGGCCGACGCAGTCCACGTTCCGGTCGAAACGGGCCACGTTGGTGCGGTTATAGATGTATTTCGTGTTCGGAGATGTCCAATCCAGGGCCGCGATGCCCGCCGTGGCGTAGGGATACATCAGGGGGCCACGCTCGATGCGGGTGCCGTCGGGCGCTTCCTTGGTGCCGAAACCGACAATGAAGGTCTGGCCGTTGACCGTCAGCCGCTCTTCCCTGGTGTTGAAAATGATCGGCACCATGTAGTTGGGGAAACCCTCGAGGAATGATTCCATGCTTGAGCCACCGACCAGGAACAGGTTGCCGCCTTTTTCCTGGTAAGGTGTCAGCCAGACAAACCGGTCGATATTGTTGACCGCCCGGAAGTCGCGGAACATCCGCTGGGCGTCGTTGGACTTGGCGTAGCAGAGCACGACCTGATAGCCCACCAGATCAGAGAACTTCACGTCAGCGGTATGATCGCGCCAGTCGCGTTCCCAGTTGATCTCGGCCACACCGCCAACGCCATCAGCCAGAAAGTGCCACCACGGGTTGCGGAAACTCTCATCGTTGCGCGGGTTGCCCTGCTGGTCTGGCCAGTTCTGGACATTGCGATCGACCACCTGGTCGAGCACCAGAATCGGCAACTGGGCTTCACGGTCCACAAAGGGCACCACCCGCAGGGTCCAGTTCATGATCCGCAACTGCTGGGAATCGTCTTCCACCCGCAGCGTGAAGGTATGGATCCCTTCCTGGAATGACTTCTCGTCGGCAAACAGGTTCTGTGCCGAAAGTCCCGGCGGGACCGCCCAACCGGGATCGTTGGGATCGTCCACCGAAACCAGGTCCCAGCCGTGGCGGTACGAAACAATAGTACCGTTGTAGCTGTTGGCGTCGGCCTTCCAACTGAAGTTCAGAGGCTGACCACCGGCGATCTCAAACGACAGTTCAGAGCTGGTGCTGGAGCCAAGAAATGGCTCCGAAAGAGTGACGTTCGGGAATAAGATGCTGGTGAAAATGCGCACATGGGCGACTTCCTTCTGGTAACCCAGCCCCACGCTCACCGCACCCGCCGTATCCTGGACCTGAACCGCGAACAGGTAGTAGTTGCCGATTGTCTGGTTGGGGAAAGCCACCCGCCGGTCCGCGGCCTGCTGCGCATAGGGCAGCCACTGCGACCACTCGGGGTCATCGAAATTCAGGATCTCCGCGTAATGCTGCTCGTACTCGTTGGGCGTCCGGATCGGTCCCGCATCGGTGACCGCCTCTTTCCACAGGAAACGGGCGCGCACCGGTGTACGCAGTTCGAAATCGTCATCGGTCCCTTCCCAGCCCATGTTGACGGTCCGGGGCACCTGGCGGAAGCCCGTGGCCCGTAGGCCGGGATACGAGGCGCGCGCCACTGGTACGATTGTCGTCGAGGTGAACGAAATAAGGGCCGGCGAGGGATCCACCGCGCCTTTCTCGTCCACCGCGCGGACAAACAGGGAATGGGAGCGGAAACTGCGGGGATCGGTCAGGCCGTCCCCCGGGAATCCCGCCTGATCGGCCAGGACCAGAAACGTGGAATCCGTTGCCGTCGTGTAGTGCCACGGATGCAACTCGGCACCGGTCAGCGGATCGACAGTCAAGCTGTCCCGCGGGCTGATCCCGTCAACGCCATTGTCCGTGATCTTCCACTGGTAACCGACGACGCGGCCATCCGGGTCGGAACCCGTCCAACGGAACTCGACGGCAAATCCGGCTTCCAACAGGGTCGGGGGCTGCCCCGTCACCCGCGTGTCGGGCCGGCTGTTGGGGATCTTGGTCCCCCCCAGATCGGTATTCACCGAGCACCCCGCCACCAAGGCAACGACGGTCAGGGCTACGGCCAATGCGCTGAATCGCCTAATCATTGAATATCTCCTAAGTCCACAGGTCACCTTGGAACTCTTAAGGCATTTCACAGGTGAAATCCCCGGTATCGGTTTCTACGATGAGTCGGAACTCCTTCAAGACCGGCTCACCGCCCCGGCTGGCCATGGCACCCCGCGACAGGGAAAGGCCGTCCTTGATGTCCGGAACAGCAAGGTTGCAGTCGCGCCAGGACAGCCCGGCCGGCAACTCCGCCAGCGGCGGGCGCACACCCTTGAAGTAATTGTACTTGCCTGGACGAGGCGGAATCGTGCCACAGGATGTCTGGTCCAGCGCCACAGCCCGCACGAAGCCATCGCCGAACTGGCGGGTGGTCGCGTCGAAAATCAACTGGGCTATTTCGGCGTCGCCACCGGCTTGCAGGAAGGTCAACAGCAGCATATAGGTGTCCACGCCCCGGAACAGATCCTTGGGCACAACCACGTCGATCGACAGCCGCCACAAGCCGCTCGAGGGGTCGATATCCAACCCCACCCCGTCGCTGGGCTCACCCCAGGTCGGCTGGTTGATGTCATCGTTGCCGCCGCCATCCTTGATGGAGTTGAACGGATCACATTCATAGTCGACCTGGTAGCGCCAGCCGCCGGTGCGTCGGACCGCAGCGGCCCAGGCCTCACGCACATCGTCCTTGCCGTGCAGCAGAACAGACATCCGGTACAGCTTGCCATCGACCACGTAATTGGTCTGATCCTCACCCACGCTGCTGTCCGAAAACTTGACGAAGTACGTCTGCTTGTTGACCAGCATGAATATGGGCTGGATGAACTGGAGGTCGTCGGCCCCGGCCCCCAGATCAGTGATCCGCATGACCGTCGTGTCCTGGAAACAGGGATGGCTGGCCGGATCATCCACGCATTCCAGCGACGGGTCCCACACCGAGGTCGAGAAAGTCTTGGGCAGCAGTTCGATACACTGCAGACAGGGCGGATAGCCCACGTCAAAAGAAAGCCTGGCCGGAGAGCCGTCGCGCCGGTCGTGCTCGTCGACGGCCTGCATGTTGATGGTGAAGGTCGTGGACGGCCCGGTCAGGAAGCCCAGCGTATCGGCATACCAGCCATCGACGCCCGCGTCCCACGCCGGCTCGGTGTTCAAGGCACTCGACTCAGTACTGAATGAGAAGACTCCACCGGAGTAGTTCTGCCGCACGCCCTGCATGAAGCCCGTGAAACCGATCTTGAAGTTCCCGGTCTGATTGTCCTTAGGGTTGTCCCGCGCCAGGGCCTTGACCACGACATAGGTCCGGTCCGGAATCCGGTCGCCCGGGCTGAAGGGGTGGTGGGTCTTGGCCGCGTCGTTCAGCAGGATGTAATACGGGTAGACCTCCGGATCCGACGGATGGGCCCAATCGGTGCCGGTGAGCATGATGGTCTCCGGGTCGTAATTGACCACGAACGAGAACGGGCGCAGGTGGTTGAGCACCTCGACGCCGGCGATATCGATCGAATTCACCTGCAGGTCGACCGAACCGCTGGGCAGCAGCTTGCGGAAAGGGCTCGTGCCCGAGCCGTCATTGGTGAACATCAGGCTGGACGCCGTCCCGAAGAAGCTGAAACTGTCACCGGTGGCCTCATTGAACTTGCGCGGGTGCCAACAGTCCTCAATACTGGGCAGGCAGTTCCCCCCCAAAGCTCCCATGAGCTGCCACTTGTAGCCGAACAGCCCGTCGTCGAAGGGATAGACCGTATCAACCAGGGCCAGGGCCTCCGGGCTATAGCCACGGATGTTCGGCGAGATCCCCGCCCAAGCCACCTCGTAAGGCACACCAAAGCCCACGGTGTCGGCCTCGCCGGGGGTAATGGCGATGTTCGAATCTCCCTCCACCCGGAAAAAGCGAATCACCGGATTGCCGAGCGTATTGCTGAAGAAATGCAGCCGGGCCGGCGAACGGTCAAAATCACCCCGGTCGTCAACCGCAACCATATGCAAGGTCATATCCGCTGAACTGTTGACGCCCTGATCGATAGTGAAGTCAAAAACGGAGTCGGTACGCGTGGTCCAGCGCCCGATTTCCATGGTCGTCGCGTCCAGAGCCGGATTGAAGTTCTGATCCTCTTCGTCGGTGATCGAATCGGGATCCTGCAGGGTGGTATCGGTCAGGGCCCACATGAACCGTTCGACCTGCCCGTCCTCATCCGACCCGTACCAAAACACGTGGAAATGGTAGTACCCGCCACCGCCTTCGAGCGGCGCCCCGATGATAAACGTCTCGGGGGCCTTGTTGACGATCACGGCCTCGGGTTCGAAGGCGCGACAACCGGCCAGAAGTACGGCACTCAGAACTGCTGCAAGCAGCAGTCCGGCATAGGAATTTCGCCTGTTGTTCATACTGGCAAACGCCCCCTCGGAAGCATTTTGGGGTCTTCTGGTTATTATGGGCCGCCGCTACGGTGGGACAAGCGGCGGAGACTCCGGAATCGACAGTGCCCATGATCAAGCGGTCACAGGACCATCTGACTGGGATGTTGCCGGAACGGCCTTTCAGCCCCGGCAATAACTTCTGAAATATAGGGATTTGGTCTGGCTGGTGTCAACCTTAAGCTTGAGGGAATTGCCTGCCGCGCAGGGTATTTTGCCCGGTATGGGCACCCGGCTCCCTCCACGCCGCACCTCCGGGCAAAAAACGGGGAGCGGTCCCCGAAGGAACCGCTCCCTGACAGCCTGACTGTCGAAGAAATTTCCGGAGAAATTACTTCAGCAGAGCCATCTTGCCAATCTTCTTGTCGTTCCCAGAGCGGACCGAGTAGAAGTAGACACCGGAGGACACGGTAGCGCCTCGGCTGTCGGTGCCATCCCAAACCACGGAACCGGTCCTGCCGGCGACGCGGCCGTCGAGCAGGGTCTTGACCAGAGCGCCGCGCACGTTGAAGACCTCGATCTTCACGTTGCCGCCCTCAGTGGCCAGCGAGTACGAAATCTTCGTGCTCGGGTTGAACGGGTTCGGGTAGTTCTGCGCGCTGAACGCGTACTTGGGCGTGTCGTCCACACCAGTCACGCTGCCAGGATCGCCGGCGACACCGAAGTAGGCCAGGACATCCTCCAACACCTGGGCGCGGGCGGCCAACGGAGCGTCGGCTTTGGCACCAGATGCCGTGTAGATGTACATCAGGTCATACGGCATCGAGACGATGCGGTTGGTCGTGTTGTAAACGTTCAGGGTCGCGGCCGAGAACGTGTACGCACCAGCGTTGCCACCGGGGTCGGTGAACTGGGCCAAACGAGTGGCACCAGCGCGGGGCGTCACGCCATCGAACGTGTTGATGCCGAAGCAGCCACCGTAGGCGATCCAGCTGGCAACATTGGTGATAACCGGGTTGCCGACTTCAGCCAGAACCAACGGAGTCGCCTGGCCACCGATGAAGGGACGCACATCGCCGTCAACAATGTTGACACCCATGACGTTCTCCAGGAAGGCCGTGCCGGCGACACCGGCATTGATGCCCAGATCGCTGGCAACGTCGTCACCAGTGATGAACATGTCCTTGTTGCCATCAGCGAACCAGTTCAACAGGGCGCCCATGTCATCACCGGCGTCGTTGTTGAAGTCACCGTTGGACAGGGTATTCACGCCCAGGTTACCGGCCGTGTAAACCATGTCATTGTATCCGGCCAGAGCCAGACCAGTGGTACGTCCACCAATACCATTACCAACACCGGAGCTCGGTCCGTTGGTGTAGTAGATGTCGTAGTCACTGCCGAAGACCAGACCCAGGTTGTTGAACGCCGAGTACCATTCGGACTCGCCGCCACGGTTGGCGAAGTCGTTCCAGAACAGAACGCCAGGCTGCTGGAAGCCACCGAAGCCATCATCGGTGATGGTCGGCAGGGCGTGCACAACGAACGTGCTGTTGTACGAGTTGGGGCCGCTGAAGTCACCGAAGTTGGTGATATCGGCAGGCATCGTCGCGTACTGCACGTCACCGGCTACGTCATCACCCGCACGGATGTAGTAGTGCAGGACGTCGCCGGGGAACAACGTGCCGGTATCCGGCAGGTCGAAGGCCCACTTGTCAGCCGAAGGAATACCATTGGCAACCGCCGGGACACCCAGAACCATGCCACTGGTCGGCGTGGTCCGGAAGGGGTCGAACAGGGGGTTGGCCTGAATGGTGTAATGCAACTCCGGAGACCCGGAGAGAACGGCACCGGCACGCACCGGCACGACGTCGAGGACCATGGAGTCACCCGGGTCGTTGCGCAGATGGGTAGCCAGCGAGATGTTGTTGGCCATGTCGAAACGCACGTGCATCGAACCGAGGTCGCCGGTGTTGATGGCGTCGACTTCGGGGAAGTTGTCCTGTGCGAAGTCGAGCTCACGCCCGGCCATACCAGGACCAACGTACGGGTAAACCTTGACCGACACATTGTCGAAGTAGGGAGCGGGGTAACCGTCGTTACCGACCCAGCCCCAGGCCCAACCCAGCTCGTAGATGCCCAGACGCAGCTGGACGACATCACTGCCGGCGTTCATCAGGTCGGTGACTTCTTCACCGGCGCGGATGTAGTCCGGGCCACCGTAGTACACGAAGTTACGGTCCTGGAAACCCTGGGTCAGGATATCCTGGACACCATTACCGGCGGAATCGTCGGTATCAGCCGAACGAATGCCCCAGGTGTAGAAAATACCAGGCGAGTCACTGGACAGGTCCTCGTGACGGTAGGCGTCGAAACGGAACTGGATCCCGTCATACAGATCATTCGGCCACGTCATGATCGGTGACTCGATGTCGATCTGGATGTGGGAAGCCGGGCCCGCCAGGCCACCAACGGTGTTGACAATGTAGCCACTGGGGCCGTAGCACCAGTTGATACAGTCGGAGCCGCCGGTACCGGGAACCACAACACCGTCATCGATGAAGGCCACCTGCTGGCTGTAGTTCGTGTTACAAGGATCAGCATCCTCGAGGTTCGACCACAGGGCGGTGAAGTTGCCAACACCATCGGGGAACACAGGAGCCCAGTCGCCGAAGGTGCCGTCCTGGAAGTCGGTGAAGCTGACGATGTCAGCCTGACCGGTCTGGCTCGTCGTCACGGTGATGTCATCGATCTGGCAGGCGCCAGCGGTGGGCCAGAGGCAATCCTCGTCGGACCAGCCACCATCGGACTGCACGCGGAAGACCACGTAGACGTCCGTGCCGTTGACCAGCTCGGCCGGCAGGAACGTAACGGTTTCGTTGACCGTAATCGTGCCCTGGCCGTCCCAGGAGTTGACGTTCGTGAAGCCAAGCTGGCCTTCGATCTTGACGCTCATGCGCGTGTAATCGTAGCCGGGCTCGGTGTCGTGCTGCAACGTGGCAGTAACATTGACCGAGGCGCTGGCGCCGGGATCGGCAACCGCAACGCTGTAGGCCAGAATGTCGTGCCAGCTGTTACCGTAGCCACCCACGGTGTCGAGGGAGTCGTTACAGCTGGCGATGTTGATGTCGCCACACCAGGCAGCGAGGTTACCCGCCACAGCCTGGTTGTAGTCACTCACTTGCCAGTGAGTAACCGTCGGCTGAGTGATATCAACGGAGGTCCAGCCATTCATGCCGGACTCGAAATCGCCGATATAGGCCGCGCCGGAACCAGTGGGACCCATCAGGTCAATGGTGTCGCCGGCAGCCTTGGCGAAATTGACGCTTCCGCCGTGGAGCGTGGAGTTACCCTTAGTGATCTTAGGCAGGTCACTAGCAAAGGAGCTCAGGGCAAACACCATAACCATCGCGAGAGCAGCGAACATGGTGAA
>JAJRWA010000200.1 GCA_024277025.1 Candidatus Krumholzibacteriota bacterium
CCGGCTGCGGCTTCGGGGTCTTCGAGAAGGCGATGGCCGGGGGCGGCACGGTGCGTTGCCTGAACGCCACCGGGCTGTCGAGCTGGAGCCGCAAGCAGGTCGACGCCCTGGAGGAGGTGGCGAAGAAGCGGGGGGCTTTCGTGCTGGCTCGCGCCAAGGTCGCCGCCGACGGGCTCTAGACGGGGATTGCCAAATTCCTGGGCGAGGATTTCCAGCGGCAGCTGCTGGAGCGGGTCGGTGGCCAGGCGGGCGACCTGCTGCTGTTTGTGGCCGGCAAGTGGAGCATGGTGGTTGACGCCCTGGGTGCCGTGCGGCTGGAGCTGGCGCGTCTGGCCGAGTGGATTCCCGCCGGAACCTGGGCGTTGGCCTGGGTCCGTAATTTCCCCCTCTTCGAGCAGAACAGCGACGGCAGCTGGGCCGCCTGCCACCATATGTTCACCCAGCCGCGGCCGGAGGATGTGGCGGGCCTGGAGGTCGATCCGGGCATGGGGCGGGCGCAACTGTACGACCTGGTCTGCAACGGGGTCGAACTGGGCTCGGGCAGCATCCGGATCCACCAGCGGGAACTGCAAGAGCGGATCTTCCGGATCGTGGGCATGCCCGAGGAAGAATATCAGGCCAAGTTCGGCTTCTTCCTGGATGCCCTCGGCTACGGCGCGCCGCCGCACGGCGGGATCGCCCTGGGGCTGGACCGCATCGTGATGCTGCTGACCGGCAGCCCGTCCCTGCGGGAAGTGATCGCCTTCCCGAAGACCACCCTGGCCGCCTCGCCGCTGGACGGCAGCCCGGGCGCGATCAGCGAGGCCCAGCTCAAGGAATTGAATCTGGCGATCACACCATCGCCCAAGGCGGAATCGCCCGAGGACGAATCATGAGTCGGGGCCGGAAGATCGACAAGGCCTTGCCCCAGGGCGAAGCCAGTCTGGAACTGGACGGGGTCGACCAGTTGAGTCTGGTGGGGCCCGTGGATGCCAATCTGCGCTTCCTGGAGAGCCGCTTCGGCGGGACGATCACCGTGCGCGGCGAGCGTCTCTATCTCAAGGGGCCGGCGTCCGAATTGCCGGTGGTTCAGGAGATCCTGACCGATCTGATTGAACGGATCCGTCATGGCCAGCTGGTGGATGAAGTGACGCTGGGCTATGTGTGGGACCAGTACCATGGTGTCGGCGAAGTCACGGCGGCGGACGCTGCCGAAGGCGAGCCCCTGTTGTTCACCAGCGGCAGTCGGGTGCCCGTACGGGTCAAGACGGCCGGCCAGCAGGCGTACATCGACGCCATCAGGGATCACGACGTCGTGTTCAGCATCGGACCGGCCGGGACCGGCAAGACCTTCCTGGCGGTGGTCATGGCCATGGACTATCTGAAACGCCAACTGGTGGACCGGATCGTGCTGGTGCGCCCGGCCGTGGAGGCGGGTGAGCAGTTGGGGTTCCTGCCGGGCGACCTGCAGGACAAGATCAACCCCTATCTGCGGCCTCTCTATGACGCGCTGTCGGACATCACCGGAGCGGCCAAGATTGCCCGGATGCTGTCCAGTGGCGTGATCGAGGCGTCGCCGCTGGCCTACATGCGGGGCCGCACGCTGAACAACGCGTTCGTGATCCTGGATGAAGCGCAGAACACGACCGTCGGCCAGATGAAGATGTTTTTGACCCGCCTGGGTTTTGGCTCCAAGGCGGTGGTGACCGGCGACGTGACTCAGATTGATCTGCCGGGCAGCCGGGAATCCGGCCTCGTGCATGTGCGCAGCATTCTGGCCGAGACCGAGGGCGTGGCCTTCGTCGATCTCGACGGCCGGGATGTCGTGCGCCATCCGCTGGTGCGGCGCATCGTCGATGCGTTCGATGCGGCCGGCGTGGTTTCGGACCGGGATTGACAGGACGGAAGGACCGGCAATGTCCCTGTGGCGGCTGAAATTGATGGACCTGTTCCGGCGCGAGCCACTGGCCAGGGATGGCAAGGCGGTCGGGCGGGGTGCGGGCAAGGGCGCGGGCGCCGTCACCGAAAAGGAGAATGGCGACCGGAGTGCTGTCTGGTTGTCGCTGGCGGGTTTGGCCGTGCTCGTGCTGCACCTGTCGCTCTTTCCACCGGTTCCCAAGTTGGACAGCGATTTTCCCGCCGAGGGAGAGATTGCGGGCAAGGAGATCCGGGCCCCGTTCAGTTTTGACGCGCCGTTGCTGGACAGCGATGTCCAGATGAAACGCCTGGAGCGCGTAGTGGTCGAACCGCCGGTGTTGCGGGACCTCACCGCGCGCAGTTCCGAGGAACGGGTCGAAGTGTGGCTGGCGGCGCTGGCCCGGGCGCTGGCTGACACGGCGGGCACGGATACCGAACGGGCCGGAATGCTGGCCTTGCAGTTTCCGGCCGTGGGCGTCGTTGATCTGCAGCGATTGCTGGATTCCAGTGAGCCGGATTCCCTGGTTCCCCGCCTGGAACGCGTGTGGCGGCAGGTTCTGCGCGGCGGCATCGTCGATATGCTGCCGGCCGGACGCTACGACCGTGTGGTTGTGCTGGGCGATCAGACCGAGACCTTGCGCGATCTGGAACAGGTCGTCCCCCAGGCCAATCTCGAAGAACGACTGACCACGGCCCTGCGGAGGGCCGGCATGGCACCACAGGAATCGGCCGAGGCGGCCGCGGTGATGCGCCGTTTCATCCGACCCAACCTGGTTTTCGATCCCGAGCAGACGAGCCGGCGCCAGGAATTGGTGCGCCAGTCGGTGCCGACCCGCCGCGAATTCATCACCGGCGAACGCATTGTCGATCAGGGCGTGCGGGTGACGGCCGAGCAGGCGGGGTATCTGGAGCAACTGGCGGGGCTGCTGCAGGACCGGGGCAGCGGTGATGACCAGGGCGGTCGGGTGGCCCGCTACTTCGCGCGGGGGCTGCTGGTGCTGCTGGCGCTGGGGCTGTTCGGCTGGCTGGCGGCGATCCACTTCAGGGGTGAGTTGCAGAAGTGGCGGTTCCTGACGGCGATCTCGGTGATCCTGGCCCTGTTCGTGCTGGGGGCCTCGCTGGCCCTGAGCCGGCCCAATCTGGGGCCGATGGCAGTGCCCGTCGTCCTGTTGTCCCTGCTGTCGACCGTGCTGTTCAAGGACAAGGTCGGCTATACGATGACGCTGTTGGCGGTGTCGTTACTGGCGTTGCTGCCCGGCGTTTCTGCGGCCGCGGTCTTTGTCTGGTTCGTGCTGGGCATGGTGACGGTTGTCTCGGTGCGGCGGATCCAGAAGCGCAGCCAGTTCTACCAGACAATCCTGCTGCTGACCAGCATGTCGGTCGCCACGATTTTTCTCTTCGGCGGCGAAGCGCTGGGCCATCAGGGGAGCAATATCTATCTGGTCGGGCTGTTCACGCCGATCCTGTCGGTGGCGTTCGGCCTGTTCCTGCTGCCGGTGGTCGAGCCGCTGGTGGGCGTGTGCTCGGACCTGACCCTTCTGGAACTCTCGGATCTGAACCACCCGCTGCTGCAGCGCATGGCCCTCGAAGCCCAGGGCACGTATCACCACAGCCAGGTGGTGGGGCAGTTGGCCGAGCATGCGGCGCGGGCCATCGACGCCAACGCGCTGCTGACGCGGGTCGGCGCCCTGTTCCACGACATCGGCAAGATGCAGAAATCCGAGTACTACGTCGAGAACCAGCGGCCAGAGTACAACAAGCACGATGAGCTGAGCCCGAGCATGAGCGCCCTCGTTATCGCCGCCCACGTCAAGGACGGCATCGAGCTGGGTCGCAAGTGGCGCCTGCCCCGGATGATCATCGACTTCATCCCCGAGCACCACGGCACGATGGTCATGGAGTACTTCTATCACAAGGCCCTCGAGGGCGACGGCAACGAGACGGTGAAGGTGGACGACTTCCGCTATCCCGGACCCAAACCCCAGTCGCGCGAGACGGCGATCCTGATGCTCGCCGATGCCGTGGAGGCGGCGACACGCTCGCTGGCCAAGCCCACGCCCAGCCGCATCAAGGAGATCACCAAGCAGATCATGGACAAGCGCATGCTCAGCGGTGAGCTGGACGAGTCCAATCTGTCGCTGAGCGACATTGCCCGGATTCGTGAGGCATTCATTCCCCTGCTGACCGGCATCCATCACGCGCGCATTGTCTATCCCGGCCAGGCGGACAAGGCGACGGACAAAGTGGCCGAACGCAAGGGCGAAAGGGCGCCGCGGGCATGATTCTGCGGCTGGTCGACAGACGCAGCGGAGCGAGCGCGGAGTGGCCTGGCCTGGCCGCTGACCGCTGGCCGCAACGGAACCGGCTGGTGCGGGGAATTGGTGATCCGGCCTGGCCGGTGGATGTCGTGCTGGTGGATGATGCCGAGATGACCGGTTTGAATGGACGCTACCGGCAGCAACCGGTGGTGACCGATGTGCTGTCGTTTTCCTATCTGGCTGCCGAGGGGGCGGGGGGGCCGATCTGTCCGCGGGCTGCGGCTATGCCGCGACGGATCTGTGGCGTGAAAGCGAGCCCGACGGTCAGGACCAGGCCTCGGTCGTCGGCGAGTTGGTGTTGGCACCGGCGTTTATCGCCAGGCGTTGCCGAGAGCATGGCTGGCCCCTGGCGCAGGAGGTCGCCCTGCTGCTTGTGCACGGTTGTCTGCACCTGGTCGGCTGGGATCACGAAGAGCCGGCCGCACAGCAGGCGATGCAGGACCTGGAAATGGAAATTCTCGCGGGGGAAGGCTTGCCGCACCCCCTGCGCCCAAGGAGCTGAACGACTGATGGATGGATCAACGGCCGGCCTGTCGGGAGTACCCGGTGTCATCGTGATGACGGTGGCCGCCTGGCTTGGCGCCATGCTGTTGGGCGGGCTGATGTCCGCCTACTACCGGGTCAGCGGGCTGTACCGCAACGGGCTGGTGGACGATCAGCGGCTGGGCCCGGTGCTGCGCGAGTATGTGCAGGATGACCGGCGTTTCCAGGTCACCAGCGGCACCCTGTACCTGCTGCTGACGGTGCTCGGCGCCTTCGGTTGGGGGCATCTGCTGTCCCGGGTGTGGAGCGGCCCGCTGGATCTGAAGTTTCATGCCATGTACGCCGTGACGGCGATGCTGGCCTGGAGCCTGGGCGGCCTGGTCTTCAAGATGCTGGCGGCCAGTACGGCCCTGAACTACGCCCGGCTGGTCGGCACCCTGGTCTATCCTTTCAGCTGGCTTCTGCGGCCCTGGTCGTCGTTGATGCTGGCGGTGATGAACCGGCTGGATGATACGCTGTGGACGACCGAGGCGCAGCCCCACCTGTCGGCGGGCGAGATCCGCAGCCTGATCAACACCGACAGTACGGACAACACCCTGGATGAAGATGAGCGGGAGATGATCCAGAGCATCTTCACTTTCCACGACACGGCGGTGCGCGAGATCATGATTCCCCGCATCGACATGATTGCCCTGGACGGCGATCTGGCCGCAGCCGAGGCCCTGAACATGGTCATCGACGAGGGGCACTCGCGGATTCCGGTCTTCGAGGGCAGCGTCGACAAGGTGGTGGGGATTCTCTACGCCAAGGACCTGCTGAAGCTGCATCGGGACGGGAATTTTTCCGGGGCGGGCGTGAAGCTGGCCGACCTCGCCCGCGAGGCGTACTTCATCCCCGAGAGCAAGAAGATCGACGAGGTGCTGGACGAGTTCCGGTCCAAACGGATTCACATGGCCGTGGTGATCGACGAATACGGCGGCACGGCGGGATTGGTCACCCTGGAGGATGTGATCGAGGAGATTGTCGGGGAGATCGAGGACGAGTTCGACGCCGAGGAGAACCTGCTGACCTGGGTGGATGCGCGCACGGTGCGCCTGGACCCGAAGATCGACCTGGAGGATCTGGCGGAGGCCCTGGGCGTGCCCTTCGAGGACGCCGAGGGAGCCGAGACCAGCGAGACCCTGGGCGGCCTGATCTACGAAGCGGCCGGCAATGTGCCCGAGCGTGGCGACACCGTCGAGGTGGCGGGCTTCAAGATAACGGTCGAGGATGTGGCCGACCAGCGCCTGATGATGGTCCTGATGCAGTATGGACAGGACCTGCCCGGGCACGCACGCCGCGGCGACGCGGGTGAACGATAGGATCCGGTGTGTTCAAGTTCTTGCAGCGGCACTTTCTGACGGGCCTGCTGGCGATCACGCCGCTGGCCATCACGAGTTGGATCCTGTGGCGGTTCTACGCCATCATCAGCGCGACGATGCAGCCCTGGCTGGCGCGGGTGCCGGCCCTCAGCGAGGCTTATCCGGATTTTTTCCTGACCTTGATCGGGGTCGTGGTTTTCGTGCTGGTGATCACTCTGGTCGGGCTGTTCACCCGGAACCTGATCGGCATGGCTTTTTTCAGGTTGGTCGAGCGGTTCTTCAAGCGGATCCCCGTGGTCAAGAGCCTGTTTTCGGCCGTGCAGCAGATCGCGGCGGTCTTTCTGCAGGATCAGCGCAAGGCCTTTCAGAAAGTCGTTGTGTTCCCCTACCCCCGCGAGGGCCTTTACTCGCTCGGGTTTGTCACCAGTGACGAGGAGGATGCCGATCTGCTGACGATCTTCCTGCCGACAGCGCCCAATCCGACTTCCGGCTACATGCTGCTGGTGCCGCGCGAAGAGGCCAGGACCGTGGCCATTCCAGTGGAGGACGCCATCAAGCTCATCGTTTCGGGCGGATCGATCATGACGGCCGCCCAGGCGATCGAGATTCAGAACGGGATCAGGCAGCGGGCCTCGGGGCCGGCAAGGGATGGTGAATCGTGAGTGAAGAATTCAAGGACCGGGAACGCGGGCAGGGCCCGGCGGCGGGCAGCGAACGGACCGGTGCCGTCGAAGAAGAACGGCAGGACGAGCGCGTGCTGGATCCGGGCAATCTGGATGCGGAACATCACGCCCTGGAGATTGAGTTTCGGGAGTACCTGGACCGGGGGGCGACAGAGGAACTGCGCAATCTGGCCCTCGAACTCTCGCCCGGGGATTTGTCCGAGGTGCTGCGTCCACTGAGTGTCGAGGACACCACGGCGGTGCTGAAACTGCTGCCGCCGGATGATCTGGCCGAAGTGCTGAGCGAGATCGACAACCGCAGCCTGAGTGTCCTGTTCGCGCTGCTGGATGTGGATGAGATCGCCGATCTGGTCGAGGAAATGCCCTCCGATGACGCTGCCGACGTGATCGGTGAGCTGGACGAGGAACAGGCTGCCGAAGTGCTGGCGGCCATGGAAGAGGAAGAGCGGTCCGAGGTCGCCGAGCTGCTGCAGTACGCACCGGAGACGGCCGGCGGCCTGATGGGCAAGGAATACACGACCTGTACCGAGGAAGAGACCGTGGCCGAGGCGGCGGCCCGGCTCCGGGCCCTGGATGTCAGCGATCTGGAAGAGACGCACTTTGTGTACGTGGTGGACCGGCGCGGTCGCTTGACCGGGCGGGTGCCGCTGATCAGGCTGGTGATCTCGGAACCGGAGGTGCAGGTCCGGGACCTGATGGAGACCGACCCCCTGTATGTGGAGGTGGATCTGGATCAGGAGGAAGTGGCCAGCTTCGCCCAGCGCCATGACCTGATCTCGGTCCCGGTGGTCGACCATCAGATGCGCCTGGTGGGCCGCATCACCGTCGATGACGTGTTGGACGTCATGGAAGAGGAAGCCACCGAGGATATCTCCCGTCTGGCCGGCGTCAGCGTCGGTGAATTCGGTGAGCAGAGCGCTTTTCGGGTGGCCCGCTCCCGCGTGCCCTGGTTGTTCGGGGCGATGGTGGCCGAACTGGGTACCGCCACCGTGCTCGGGCACTTCGAGGCCAGCCTGGAGGCCCGGGTGACCCTGGTGATCTACATTCCGATGATCATGGCCATGGCCGGCAATATCGGGATCCAGACCTCGTCCGTGGTGGTGCGCGGTCTGGCCACCGGCGAAATCGATTTCTACCACGTGGGACGCCACCTGCTGCGGGAAATGGGTACGGCGGTGCTGGTCGGCATGGCCATTGCCCTGGCGATTGCCGGCGTGTCCCTGCTGTTCAGCGGGGATCCGTCCATTTCGCTGGTGTTGGGTTTGACCATGCTGCTGGTGGTGCTATTCGCCGCGACCACCGGCACGGGCATGCCACTGCTGCTGCATCGTCTGGGGGCGGACCCGGCGGTGGCCACCGGACCCTTCATCACCACGGCCAATGACATGGTGAGCATGGCGATCTACGGCGGCCTGGCCACCTGGATGCTGAAACTCGGGGCGGTCCACTGAGATGGGTGTGCTGCCCCAGCCGACAGCCAACTGCGACAGCCTGGTGCTGCGGGCCTGGCCGTGCGGCGAGAGCAGTGTGATCGCCTCGCTGCTGACGCGGGACCACGGCTACGTCAAGGTGATCGCCAAGGCGGCCCGGCGGGCCAATTCCCGGCTGCGGGCCCTGGTCGAGCCGGGGCGGGTGGTTGCGGCGGAATTCAGCCTGGATCCCCGGCGCGAACTGCAGTTTCTGCGGGGCGGTTCGGTCGACCAGGCGCCGCTGGGACCGGGCAGCAGCCTGGAACAGTCGATCTTCCTGCAGGCGGCCCTCGAATTGGTGGATCGCTGCCGACCGATCGCGGTCGGGATTTCGGGGCAGGCCGATCACCAGCCGGCCGCCGCCCTGTTCGGGATTTGCGAGTCGTTCATCCGGGTGTTATCCTCACCGTCCTGCCAACGGCCGGATTTGGCTTTCTTTGGGTTCGAGTGGGAATTGCTGGTGTGCCACGGCATGGCGCCGGAGGTAGCCGGCTGCACGGGGTGTGGCGAGCCGGCGAGCGGCCTGCCGGCGACCAGTTTGTGGTTCAGCCCGGTGGAAGGCGGCATGATTTGCGGCACCTGCGCCGGTGGCGAGGGGGTCAGCTGTGGCCGTCCGTTGAGCCGCGAGGCTTTGGCGATTCTGGCGCGACTGGCTGACGGCAGGATAGACTTCGCGGACGCGCCGCCGTTCGAGCGGCCCCTGCGCCGGGAGATCGGCGCCCATTTGCACAACTTCCTGGGCTATCACCTGCCCGGATACCGCCTGCCGGCAGCCCTGGAACTGCTGCGGGCCCGAAAGGACACCACGCGATGATGGAGTACCAGCAGATGATCGCCAACCTCCAGCAGTTCTGGAGCGACCACGGTTGTGTCATCGTGCAGCCCTACAACAGCGAGGTGGGGGCCGGGACGTTCAATCCCAGCACCTTCCTGCGGGCGCTGGGACCCGAGCCCTGGCGCGTGGCCTATGTCGAGCCCAGCAAGCGGCCCAAGGACGGGCGCTATCTGGAGAATCCCAACCGGGTGCACCAGTTTTTCCAGTATCAGGTCATCCTCAAGCCCAACCCGGGCAACAGCCAGGAGTTGTACCTCGAGTCGCTGGGTGCGCTGGGGATCAAGGCCGCCGAGCACGACATCCGCTTCGTCGAGGACGACTGGGAATCGCCCACGCTGGGGGCGGCCGGTCTGGGCTGGGAAGTCTGGCTGGACGGCATGGAGGTTTCCCAGTTCACCTACTTCCAGCAGGTGGGCGGCGTGCGCTGCAAGCCGGTGGCCGTCGAACTGACCTACGGGCTGCTGCGCCTGTGCATGTTCATCCAGCAGGTGGACCACGTGAAGGATATCGTCTGGGGCGGGGGGCTGACCTGGGGCGAGGTGATGGGGCAGTTCGAACGGGAATACAGCGCCTTCAATTTCGAGCGGGCCGATGTGGCCATGTACCGACGTCATTTCGATGACAAGGAGACCGAGGCCAAATCGTTGTTGGAGGCCGGACTGGTCTTTCCCGGCTACGACGCCGTGATCAAGTGCAGCCATATCTTCAACTTGCTGGAAGCCCGCGGCGCCATTTCGGTGACCGAACGCACGGGGTTCATCGCCCGGGTGCGCAATCTGGCTCGCCTGGCGGCCACCAGCTACGTCAAGAGCCGGGAAGATCTCGGTTTTCCCCTCCTCAAGGAGCAGGTAGCAGAATGAGCCCGGATAATAACGCAAACGAGCAGAACAAGCCGGAGCGCCTGCCGTTCCTCCTGGAAATCGGCAGTGAGGAAATTCCGGCCCGCTTCATTCCGGCGGCCATCAAGGATTTGGAACGCCTGTTTCGGGCCGAGCTGTTCAAGGCTCACCTGACGGCTGAGGGAATCAGGGTGTTGGCCACGCCGCGGCGGCTGACCCTGCTGGTCGAGGCGCTGGACAGTCGGCAGCCGGACCGGAACCTGGAGATCAAGGGACCGCCCGTAGCGGTGGCGTTTGATGCGCAGGGCGCCCCTACGCCCGCAGCGCTCGGGTTCGCCAAGAAGGCGGGTTTGGCGCTCGAGGCTTGCGAGCGGGGCCAGGACAAGCGTGGCGAGTTCCTGGTCGCGCGGGTTACGGAAGTCGGGCAGCCGGCGTCCGCAGTGCTGGCCGAATTCCTGCCGCGAATCATTCTGGGTGTGCCTTTTCGCAAGACGATGCGCTGGGCCGGTTTTGATCTGGAATACCCGCGGCCCTTGCAGTGGATTGTCGCTATGCTGGGTGAAGAAGTTGTGCCGCTGGAGGTTGGATACTTCAAGGCAGGCCGCGTGAGCCGGGGGCATCGGACCCTGTCCGAGGATCGGGAAGTGGTCGTGACTTCTCCTGGCACCTATGAGGAGCAACTGGCCTCAGTCGGCGTCATTGTGGACCACGAGCGGCGGCGTACGCTGATCAGCGAGGGTCTGGCCCGTGAGTTGGCTGAATACAGTGCTGGGGCGATCCTGCTTGAAGATGAAGAATTGCTGACCGAAGTGGTTTTCCTCTGCGAGCATCCGACGCCGTTCCTGGGCTCCTACAGTGAAGAATACCGGGCTCTGCCGGCAGCCGTGATCACGACGGCGCTCAAGGCCCACCAACGCTATTTTTCGGTGGGCAAGATTGATGGGGATGACCTTCTGCCGCGTTTCGCCGCGGTGCGGGACGGGGGAGAGGACCATCTTGACAATGTGGTCCGGGGCAACGAGCGGGTGCTGCACGCGCGGCTCGCTGATGCTCTGTTCTACTGGGAGTTCGACCAGAAAAAGACACCGGATGAACGGACCGAGATGCTGGGCAAGGTGACCTGGCTGGAGGGGTTTGGCACAGTACTGGACAAGACCAGCCGTCTGGAAAGCCTTGTGGGGTGGCTGTGGGAGCATGGGCTGGGCGATGGGCAGGCCGCTCCGCCGGAACTGCGGCGGGCGGCGCGGATCAGCAAAAGCGATCTGGTCAGCGAGATGATCAAGGACGGCAAGGAATTCACCAAACTGGAAGGATTCATCGGGGCGCGCTACGCGGCGTTGGCCGGTGAGTCGGCTGCCGTATGTGATGCCATGCAATACCATTACTATCCGCGCAGCGCGACGGGGGCGCTGCCCGAGAGCCCCTACGCGGCGGTCCTGTCGGTGGCGGACCGGCTGGACAATATTGCCGGCTGCTGGCTGGCCGGATTCGTGCCGACGGGAGCGAAGGATCCGTACGCCCTGCGGCGGCATGCGCTGGCGGTGTTGCGGATTCTGCTGGCTCGCGGGGCGCGGCTGGATCTGGAGGCCGCACTCAAGGCTGCCTTTGACGGTGTGGCGGAGTATCGTCCCCTGGACGAAGTCGAAACAGCACTGGCCGCGACTCGTGAGTTTGTTAAGACTAGGCTTGAAGGCCATTTGGTGGACTCTTGTAAAGTAAATCCTGAAGTTGCGCGGGCGGTTCTGCCCGCCCGCTGGCGAGACCCGGTGGATGCGCTGGCCTGGGTCGAGGCTCTGGACGGGTATCGGGAGCGGGCGGACTTCCAGTTGTTGGTGACCGGGTTCAAGCGGTGCCGCAACATTCTGAAGGGTGATACCCTGCCGGTTGCGGAGCTGGCGGCTTGTCGGGATCGCTGGCTGGAAGGTGGCCGCGGGGCGCAGGGCGAGGATCTGGGCTCATTGCCGGAATCCCGGGAGCAAGAGCTCCTCAAGAGTGTCGCTGCGGCGATGCCTGAGTTGGTGGCTGCGGAAGAGTTGCGGGACTATGAGAAAGTATTCGCTGTTCTTTCGGCGCTCGGGCCAGGGATCGATCTGTTCTTTGAGGACGTGCGGGTCAATGCCGAGGACGAGGACCTGCGACGCCTGCGCCACGGCTTCTTGCGGGAAATTCATGGCTTATTTGCCCAATATGCGGATTTTTCGGCGGTTGGGGTCGCCGACAGGTAGATTCGGAGCAACTCTCGTTCGGTGGTGGGCTTGGGCCTCTCGCTGACGGGCCCTGTTTGAGGCGAGATCGCGGCCGATGTCCGGCGCAAGGGGGAGGATTCGGGCCAACGGACGTTTACCTGACCCATGTTTTTTTTCACAAATACTATTGACGGCCTTCCCTGATTGCGGTAGAGTAACTCAGCGACTCACAGACAAAAGTTCCCATCCCTTGAGGTGCGCTGTCTCTTTGCTTTCCACTCTCAATTCAGTTTCGATCACTTGACACCTTGTTCACTCGTCACCTTGGGTCTGCATCTTTTGAAGGAGGTCTTGCTAATTGCGCACAGATTCGTCTGTGTGTGACAGTAGGGAACCCTTTTGTCGCCCGTTTTGTGCCTGAAGAAGCCTGAATTACTTCCGAAAGCACAGCAATCGTTCGCCTAACCATGTGTCGACAATTTGTCGATGATGGGGGGAAAATAATGAAGAAATTCACCATGTTCGCTGCTCTCGCGATGGTTATGGTGTTTGCCCTGAGCTCCTTTGCTAGTGACCTGCCTAAGATCACTAAGGGTAACTCCACGCTCCACGGCGGAAGCGTCAATTTCGCCAAGGCTGCCGGTGACACCATTGACCTGATGGGTCCCACTGGTTCCGGCGCGGCCTATATCGGCGATTTCGAGTCCGGCATGAATGGCTGGACCTCCGTTGATATCACTCAGCCGACGATTACTCACTGGCAAGTGAGTGACTACAACCAGGCTGTGGCGGGTAACCTCGCTGCCTGGTGTGGCGACATCAACATCGCCAGCTGTAACGACTCCCTCGACACCGTGGGTGGCTACGGTAACAG
>JAJRWA010000201.1 GCA_024277025.1 Candidatus Krumholzibacteriota bacterium
AACCCGATCGCCCCGAGCGCCGCCAGAATGATCAGGCCAGCGATCAAGCCGGTCATCGCCCGCAGGGCCGTGACCTTGGCCAGGACTGCCGAGCGCTGCGCCGTCAGCATCAACACCACATGGGAGGCGGGGTTTTCCGACGGGGTCAGCACCGTCCCCACGTGGGCGTCATAGTCATGGTCGTTCCAGATCAGGTTACGATCCCCCGCGAGCACGGCCTGCAGCGCCGTGGGATGGTCGTACTGAAGACCCTCTTCGCGGCCGAATTCGAACCCCCAGCGCCGGGACGGGTCCGGATGGTAGATATAGCCCCCAGCGGTGTTGGTCAACGACAGCTCGAAGTTGCCGTTGAACTGCAGGCGGCTGACGATATCGCTGGCGTCGGTGTTGATCACGACGACACCAAACGGCTCGGAGGCGTTCTCCGGCCAGACCTGGTAGACGAAACGCTGCGTGGGCTGCCAGGGCACCTGGATCCGGCCGTGCTCCCGATTCAGATTGATCGGTGAGACGTGGAACTCCCCGGCGGCCAACTGGCGGCCGGCCTGGACGTAGCCGCGCTCCCCCTTCTGCTGTAGACCGGTGGCCCGCACGGGCACCGCGCCGGACGGGTCAACCGGATCGCGATCGACGCGCACCAGTTCCCGTCCCCCGTCGGCGAATCCGATCAGGCGCACCTGCAGGTAATGGCGGTCTTTGACCAATTCGGTGCAGATCTGCTCCACCTGGCGGCGCCACACTTCATCGCTCAGCCCCGTCGCCGGATCAACGCCGCCATTCCGACAGGCGTTCACATAACTGCGGGTCGGGGCGATCTCGGCCAGCAGGCGCGCGTCGTGGCGCACCTCGGCGAAGTACTCGTCCAACTCGCTGACCTTGCCGGCCACGGTCGAGGTCATTTCATGGCCCATGGCCTCAAGCAGCAGTTTCTCGGATTGGTGAAACAGAAAACCGCTGGTCAACGTGACCGCCACGGCGGTGATGACGAAGGCCGCCAGGGCCGCCTTCCAGACCATGGACAGGTCCAGCCACCATTGCGTCAGCCGCGAACGGTGGCGGCGATTTTCAGGTTGTCCGTTGATGTCCGGTCTGTTCATGGCGATCCGCGACCAGGGCTCGGGGCAAAAAAATGGGCTGTCCGGTCCCAGCCATATCGGCCCGACTGAAGGGATCTTTAGCTGCTTGTAAAAAACAGCCACCCCGATCAAGTCAATCACCGCGTTGTCGTCGTCGTTGCCGGCTGCGCCCACCAACAGGATGCCCGGTGAGCCGGCTATTGCCCGCGATAGACCCGTGCCTGGACCGGACGTGTCGGCAACGGCTCCGGGACCGAACTGCAAAACGGACCAGTCAGGTCGCACTTTTTCCGGGGTTGCCTCCCGCCGAGGGAAGCGTTTATATCGTGGCAGCAGATCTTTCCAACCACGAGAGGCACCCAGCCATGGCCAGAGTCAGCAATCGCCGCGAGCAGATCATTACCGAAGCCTCCCACCTCTTTGCCCGGGAAGGATTCAACGGCACCTCGATCCGCCTGATCGCCCGCAGTTGCGGCATCACCGAAGCCGCCATCTACCGGCACTTCGACAGCAAGGTCAACCTGTACGAGGAGGTGATCCGGGCCAAGGCCGCCGCCCATGACATCCGGGGACACCTGGCGGACCTGGCACCTGATCTGGATATCGAGCAGGTACTGACCAGCGTGGCCGAGTACGTGCTGGAGCTGTCCAACCTTGATCCCGAACTGATGCAGTTGATGCTCAACAACAGCCGCGAAAACGACCCGGCGACCTCGGTCCTGTTCAAGGAGATCCGGTTGCCCCTGATCGATCACCTGGCGACCCAGATGGAAAACCGCATCGCCAGTGGCGAAATCCGTCCGGTCAATCCCGTCATCACGGCCCGCTGCTTTGTCGGCATGGTCGTCGACTGCGCCCTGAGCATCGGCGTTTGGGAGATCATCAACCGGCAGAGCATCCAGTCCAACGAGGTCATCCGCAACAACGTGCCGATTTTCGCTCGCGGCTTGCGGGTGGAGGCCGACCGCCCCTAGCAGAACCTTGCAGAACACGCGCCCGCCGCCAGAACGGGTTTTCGACACCCTGCCGGATACCTGTGCGGCCCCCTGCCGCAACTTTCGGGTTAACTGTTGCTGTTAGCCGCCGATCAGAATGTCAGACCAGTGGGTTTCGGCCCGACAACCAGGCATTTCACGGAGGAAGACATGTCCACGCGGCAACTGCTCAACCTGACCATGGGCGCATTCGCCATGCTTCTGCTGGCGGCCATCGGCATTGTATTCAGCACGACGGGCAGCCAGGATGACCAGAACACCAGGATTGATCTGGCCATGCGCCAGCAGGTTCTGGTTCAGGATCTCACGCGCCAGGCAGCCGCTCTGACCGACGCAGAGGACCGCGCGTCCGTCGCTGCCGCCCGGGAGAGCCTGGCCCAAACGATTCTGCAGTTTGATCGCAACCTGACCGCCCTGCTGCACGGCGGGCAGGCCGTCGACGCCAACGGCCGGACCATCGTCGTCGAGCGGACCCGCAACGAATTGGCTCGCCTCGCCCTGGAAGACGGGGCCCACCTGTGGGTCGAGACCGGTATGCCGCTGGCCGATCTGGCCGCTGGCGAGTACTCGGTCTTCAGTGCCGCGGGTCAGAAGGCCCTCAAAGGTCTCCAGGCCAACAATGTCGAACTGATGCAGCACATGGGCACGGCAGCCAACTCGCTGCGCATGGGTTTGCACGCCCGGGCCACGGTCGCGCGCATCGCCCAGTGGGCCGCCGCGGCCCTGGGCCTGGTACTGGTCACGCTCGGCTTCTTCCGCCGCAAGGTTCTCGGCGCAGAGACCGCCGCTGGCACGCCAACGGCCCGCCCCCTGCCGGCTGCCGCGCATGTCGCCGCCGCGCCGGCAACGGCCGAGCCCGCCGGTCGCACGCCCGGCCTGCCGGGAGCCGCCCCGGCTCTGGGCAGTTTCACTTCCCCGGTGGATTTCAACTCCGTCAGTGCCTCGGTTGACCAGATGTCCGTCGACATGAACACCATCGCCGGCAGCACCGAAAAGATGCGTCTGGCCATCGATTCGGTCGGCCACGCCCTGCAGGGTATGCTCTACAGCCTGAATGAAATGGCGCAGGACACGGCCGAAGGCCACAAGATCGTCCGCAGCGCCAACAACGCAGCCAGTTTCACCGCCGCCACTGCTGCCGACCTGGCCGCCTCGGCCCGCGAGATGTCCGCCGTCGTGGCCCGGGTCACCCAGCTCGCCCAGAACACCAGACAGACCGCCGCCCAGATCGACAGCGAGGCCGTGCACACCGGCAAGACCGGTGAAGCCTTCACCTCGGTCGTCGCCGGCGAGGTCAAGGGGCTCTCTCACCAGACGAGCCAGGCCACTCAGGAAATCGAGAAGACCGTGGCTGATATTCTGGCCACGGCCCGCCAGTACGAAGAAGCCATTGGTCAGATCATCAAGAACATCAGCGCCATCAACAAGGTCAGCCAGAACCTGGGCGAGCTGATGCTCAGTCCGCCGGCCCATGTGGAACCGGGCACGCCCCTGCCCGCAGCGCCGGCGTTGACTCCGGCGGCCGCCGCACCGGTGCCCGAGCCGACACCGGCGCCGGCCCCGACGCCGGCACCCGAGCCCGTCGTCAGCGCGCCCGAGCCCGCACCCGCGCCGGAGCCGGAGCCGGAGCCGGAACCCACCCCGGAACCAACAGCACCGATCGCCGACGACCCGATCGTCGTCGAGGCCACGGTGGAAGAAGTGGCCGACGAGACGACAGCCGCCATCGAGGACGCGGCCGCTCCGGAAGCGTCCGCCGGCAGCAACGGCAACGTCTTCATGCTGGGCGGCCGGGCCAAGAAGCCCAACGCCCTGAATATCCCGGCCACGCCGACGGCGGAAACCGTGCCGGCGGCAGAGCCCGAAACGGCGGACACCGCAGCCGAAACACTGCCGGAACCGGCACCAGAAGCAGTTGCGGAACCCGAAGCGGCCCCCACAGCGACCGCCGATGGCGGCAGCAACGGCAATGTCTTCATGCTTGGCGGGCCCAAGAAGAAGAAGCCCGCAACACCGGCGGCCACAACCGGGCCCGAACCTGAGCCTGAACCGGTGACCACGCCCGAGCCCACTGCTCCCGCACCCGCCGAGACCGGTGAGGGTTCCGGCAACAACGTCTTCATGCTCAACAAGCCCAAGCTGGCAGGCGACAAGCCGGCCGCACCACCGGAGGATCCGGCACCCGAGGCCGCCGCTCCCACTCCCGAGCCCGAAGCGGCCGCCGAACCCGGGCCGGCGCCTGAACCCGCCGCGGCTCCGGCCTTCACCGGCCCCAATATCTATGGCCTCGAACTGCCGTCCGGCGCGAGTCCCGCCGTGGAGGCTGCCGCACCGCCGGCCGAGCCTGAGGCCGCCCCGGCGGCTGAGGTCCCTGAGACGGTACCTGCCGATGACGCTGCTCCAGCCGATGATGGCGGCAGCAACGCCAACATCTTCATGCTCAACAAGCCCAAGTAGCGGCCCACGCCTCGTTGACATTTCGCGGAATTCGGGTCAGGCTCTCCTGGCCCGAATTCTTTCGCCGCCAGACCAGCAGCAGGAGCACCATGGACGCCGCCGAATTCCGCCGCCACGGCCACGAGATCATCGATTGGATCGCCGACTACCTCGAACACGCCGACCGGTATCCGGTCATGGCCCGCACCA
The DNA here is from genome assembly GCA_024277025.1 of Candidatus Krumholzibacteriota bacterium. GTDB lineage: Bacteria > Krumholzibacteriota > Krumholzibacteriia > LZORAL124-64-63 > LZORAL124-64-63 > JAGRNP01. The sequence goes on from JAJRWA010000201.1 coordinate 4,718, forward strand.
GGCCCGGCGAGATTCGCGACCTCATCCCCGCCAGCGCCCCTGAAGCCGGCGAGGATATGGAACGGATCTTCGCCGACTTCCAGCGCGACATCCTGCCCGGCGTGACCCACTGGAACCACCCGCGCTTCTTCGCCTACTTTCCGGCCAACAACAGCGGCCCCTCGATCCTCGGCGAATTGCTGTCCGCGGGCCTGGGCGTCAACGCCATGCTGTGGCAGACCAGCCCGGCCGCCACCGAGCTGGAGGAACGCGTCGTCAGCTGGCTGGCCCAGTTGGTGGGCATCCCCGACTCGTTCAGCGGGGTGATCCAGGATACGGCGTCGACCGCGACTCTCTGCGCCCTGCTCTGCGCCCGCGAGAAGACCACCGCCTTTCGCACCAACGAACGCGGGGCGGTCGGTGGCGACACCCTCCGCATCTACGCCTCGGGCGAGGCTCACAGTTCAATCACCAAGGGAGCGCGCATCGCGGGCTTCGGGGCTGACAACGTCGTGGCCGTGGGCATCGACGGCGACCGGGCCCTGGATCCGGGCGACCTGGCGGCCCGGATCGAGGCCGATCTGGCGGCGGGCCTGACACCCTGCGCCGTGGTCGCCACCGTGGGCACGACCGGCTGCACGGCCATCGACCCGGTGGGGCTGATCGGCCCGGTAGCCCGGCGCCACAACCTGTGGCTGCACGTGGACGCCGCCCTGGCCGGCACGGCGGCCATCCTGCCGGAGAAGCGTTGGCTGTTCAACGGCCTGGCGCACGCTGATTCCGTGGTCTTCAACCCCCACAAGTGGATGTTCACCAATTTCGATTGTTCGGCCTACTTCGTCCGCGACCCCGAACACCTCGAGCGCACCATGGCCATCCACCCGGAATACCTGAAGACCGGACGCGACCGCGAGGTGACCAACTACATGGATTGGGGAATCCAGCTTGGCCGCCGCTTCCGGGCCCTGAAGCTGTGGTTCGTGCTGCGCAACTTCGGCGCGCGTAAAATTCGCGAGATGGTTGCCGCCCACATCGCCCTGGCCAACGATTTCGCCGCCTGGGTCGATGCCGCCCCCGACTGGGAGCGGCTGGCGCCGGTGCCGGTCAACACGGTGTGTTTTCGTTGCAAACCGGCCGGCATGACCAACGAGGACGAGCTGGCGGCGCTCAACCGGGAAATACTCGACCGGGTGAACCAGGCAGGCGTCATCTACCTGACCCACACCCGGCTGGACGAGGTCTTCACCCTGCGGCTGTCCGTGGGCCAGACCCGCACCACTGCCGAACACGTGGCCACGGCCTGGACTGAGCTGCAAAAAGCAGCGGCCGGATGATTTCTCATCCGGCCGCCCGGCAATCAGTGACTGGTGCGCTCGCCTAGGCTTTCGCCTTACCCCAACTCTTGTTGCGGGTGACCAATCCCGACACCAGGATCAGGGCCAGGATCAGCGCCGCGCCGGTGTACACCCAATCAGGCACCGGGATCGAGGCCCCGCCACCATAGCTGTGCAATCCGGACAGAAAGTAGTTCACGCCGAAGTACGTCATCACCACCGAGGCCACCGCCGCCAGGCTCAGGGACGCGTTCAGCCAGACCGAGCGCAGAGCCTTGATCCAGCGGAAGTGCAGCACCACCGCGTAGACCAGAATCGTCACCAGGGACCACGTTTCCTTGGGATCCCAGCCCCAGTAGCGACCCCACGACTCGTTGGCCCACACACCGCCCAGCAGCGTACCGACCGTCAGCAGCCCCAGGCCCGTGATCAGCACGTGTTTGTTCACGTCGTCCAGGGTCTTGATGGACTCGCGCACGCTCTCGCGGTTCTCGCCCTTGGCCAGCAGCAGGAACAGGGTCAGCATGCCGATCAGCGCACTCAACCCCAGGAAGCCATAGCTCGAGGTGATGATCGTCACGTGGATGTTCAGCCAGTACGAAACCAGCACCGGCACCAGCGGGCCGATCGCCGGATCAAAAGTCGAGAGCATCGACACGCCGATGATCACTGTCGTCAACAGGCCGCCCAGACTGGCGGGCGCGGCCATCCGGTACTTCAGTTCGAAGACCAGACCGGACAGGGCCACCGCCAGGCTGATGAACAGCAGCGACTCGTGCCCGTTGGAGATGGGGATGCGCTCCGAAGCCACCCACCGCATGATATAGGCCAGGATCATCCCGGCGAAGGCGAACACGTAGCAGAACATCCCGAAACTGTAGAACGGATTGCGGAAGCTCAGGCGCGCGCCGCGGTTCCGGAACAGGTTGAACAGATAAACGGCCATCAGCACGACGAAGGCCACCAGCAGCGGAATCATCATCCACGACCAGAGGTGGCTCTTGTTGTAGAACAGCTCAGCCTTGATCGTCATCTTCGCCGGCAGGACAGCCGCACCGTATTTTATCTGCAGGGCTTCGGTGCGCTTCAGGCCATCGATGATCTGGCTGTTGTTGCCGCTCTGCACACCGGCCAGCAACGTCGTGTAGGCCGCCTCGAACTCGGGTGCCTGGTCCGGCGTCAGTTTGTCCTTCAACTGCTCGTAGTCCAGCCAGGTGTGGTTGTCGTCACCGGGCAGAGGATACACAGCCAGCATGTCGCCCCGGAAACACATGTACAACAGGTTGAACCGCTCGTCGAAACTGATGAGCTTGCGCTGGGTCTTGGTCCGGTCCCGGTCCGGCGTGCGGTGCGCCTCGCGCACCTGGTCGGCCAGCCGGTACTGGCCCTGGGCGTCGAACAGGCTCGCGGCCGAGACGTTCTTCGTGTCGGCCGACACGCCCAGCAGATTCTTCAGACCGGGAAAGCGCACGGCGATCAGCGGCTCTTCCCACCAAACCGTCGGGTTCAGGGACCAGCTCAGGAACTGATCCACCGGCTCACGCCCGCCGAACTTGCTGCGCTTGGCCACCTTCATCACCATCTCGCGGGCCATCGTGTCCAGCGGTTTCATGCGTCCCCGGTAGTCCTGGACCACCAGATGGGTGGCCAGTTCACGGGCCGGGTCGCTCAGCTTGACGAACTTCGACACGGTCGGATGGTTGTGCCCGTCGACATTGCCGGTACCCTGGGCCTGCGCGCTGCCAACCGCCCCCAGACCGATCAGGGCCAACAGGGCTGCGGCCACACCGACGGACTGGCTCTTCTTCTTGTTCTTGTTCTTGACCGGGAACAGCACATCCTTGGCCATGATCAGCAGGAAACCCAGCGAGATCATGAAGTACCCGATATAGGTCGGGACCTTACCCGGATCGTGATTGACCGACAGCACGGTGCCGCCGCGATCCTTGTCGTACGAAGACTGGAAATGCTTGGAGCCCCGATGATTCAGCGGATGGTTCATGAAAATGTGGACCTTCTCCCCCTGCACGCCCTGTTCTTCATCAAAGACCGATACATAGCTTTCGTAGGTCGCCGGGTTGTCGCTGCCCGGGTAGGTCTGCAACACGAAATCATCCAGGCGCAGGCTGTAGGGCAGATGCACCTTGACGGGGCCGTAGGCCAACTCGAAGGTCTGCCCGTTGAGTTGGACCGGCTTGGGCTGGTCCTGGTTCAGACACACGGCTTCAGCCTGATTCCCCTGCCCGTCGCGAATCACGATGCGCGCCGCCGAGCGGTTGTTCGGATTGTCACTGAGGGCCGGCGCCAGGACCACCGACGACATGATCCGGGTTGGCGTGAACTCGACCGCACCGCTGTCGTCACGGTACAATACCGACTCCTGCAGCTCAAAAACCTCGCCCGCCGGAATCTCCACGCTGGATCCCGCCGTCATATCCCGGGCCAGCAGGTCAAACGAGGCCCGGCCGCGAATGCCCGTGGCGCCGCCCTTGGCGAACTCCAGCCCACGGCTGACCTGGTAGAGGATATTCAGGTCTGCAAAAGCTTCCTCGCCGCCGCTGTGACCCATGGAGAAATCCGGGTGGTAGGCGAAAAGAACGCGCTCGCCGTCAGTACCGTCCGGCGCGGTGATGGCCACCTTGATCATGGGATTGGTCAGCGGGCCGTCCACGTTGGCGCTGCCGCCGACCTGAAACGCCGACTGAAACTCCACCAACCGGAAATCATAGCCGTTGCAGCTCATGACCGCCGTGGAGCCCGGCTCGACCGGAAACGCGCACGAGACCCCGTCGATGTTCACCCGCAGATCGCCATACGGAGACGTCGAGGCCTGACCACTGAAGTCTCCGGCCAGAAAGCGGGCGTCGGCACTGCCGATGGACTCGCGGTCACCCTCCCGCAGAATGTGACCACCGCCGTGATCATGCCCACCCACCTGGAAACTGAATCCGGCCGGGCCGCCCGGGCCTTCCTGGTACTCCTCGGTATAGTGCGGCCAGTATTCCGTCACGCCCAGTTCGTAGTGCTGGCCCTGCAGGGTCGCCTTGCCCCACTTGTGGTTGGGCCCGGGCCGCCACAGGCGCACCGGCAGCGACGCCGTCTGGTCACCCAGTGAAGCCTGGGCATGTTTCTGGGCCGAGTATATATAGTCAACAGTCGCACCCTCGCGAATGAACATGTTGCCCTCGAAGCCAAAGTAGCGGGTCATTCCGGCCCCGATCAGGATCACGACAATTGACAGATGCACCAGGGCGAAGCCCCACTGCCGGGGCTGGTAGGGCCACCGTTTGATGAACAACAGCAGCAGACTCACCGTGACCAGGATCAGCACTGCTTCAAACCAGCGGGCCGCGTAGATCAGGTCATAGGCACCGTCCCGACCAACCGCTGTTTCGATAAATGTGCCTTTCGCCGAGGCCACCGCCACGACGGCCAGCAGAAAAGCACTGAATTTCAGGGAGGCGAGAAACGCGATAACGGGATTCTTGAAGAAACGGTTCACGGTGTGAACTCCCGGTGATGCCGAGGTTACCGCCTACCGAAAGGTTATCGGAAAACGACCAGCCTCGTTCCGTTCGACCAGCAATTTAGTGGGAGAAATATAACCTCTGACTCGAAGGGGCGCCCGAAAAATCGGACGCAAGCTGGCTTTTTTTTCACAACCACATCTGAGTGGACCTTTTGTGCCGAATCGCTTAGATTCCCCCCACTGAAAATGATTCAATGTTTCATTCGATTGGAGCTCCCAATGACACGTCTCTGCCTCAGAATCATCCTTCCGGTTCTCATGCTCCTGCTGGTTGCCGGCAGCGCCCTGGCCCTTGATCTGGGCGGGCACGACCGGGACGGCATGGTGATCGGTCTGACCCTGGGCCACGGCTGGAATTCGGTACAGCTGACCGACGGCCAGGGTGACAACCGGGACACGGGCGACATGTCGGCCTTCACCGGCGCCTTCAAGCTGGGCTGGGCCCGCAGCGACAAACTGGTGGGCTTCGTCGGCATCTCGGGCTGGAAGCGCAGCTTCTACCAGAATATCGCCCCGGCCTCGGCCACGAACTTCAATTTCCTGGCCGAGATCTACTTCTACCCCACCGGTCAGGGCATGTGGGTCAAGGGCGGCATCGGCAGCGGCTCGCTCGACTTCTATGTCAACACGGCCCTGGTCGAAGACCGCATCCAGTTCAAGGAAGGCGGTTTCACCTACACCGTCGGCGCCGGCTATGAGTTCCGGGCCGGAGCCGCGGCGCTGGGCATCGGCTACGACTACACCAAGGTCGACATGGGCGATTTCGGCGAGGTCACGGGCGCCAATGTCGTCAATCATGTGCTGGCGATGACGATCCACTGGTACCAGGACTAGTTGCAGACCGAACGCTGCCGAACGACAATCCGGGAGAGGTC
>JAJRWA010000202.1 GCA_024277025.1 Candidatus Krumholzibacteriota bacterium
CCCGGCGAATCCCGATACGGCCCGTGTCTTGCGACTTTCCCGCCAGGAAAACAATTCCCTGCATTTTGCAATGCACCACGAATCAACACGGCGGGGACATCATGCGCAGATCGGCAATTTTCACCCTGTTTCTCTGGATCATCATCCTGGCCGCGACGGCCTGCACTTCGCCGACCGACCCGGAACAAGGCAGTCTCCCCCAGGGGGTTGAACACGACGGCACCCTGCGTATCGCCGCCCTGGACTACCAGATCGGTGACCTCGCCGATCCGGCGGTCATGGCGAAGTACGCCCGGGCGGACATCCTCATCGCACAATGCGACCAATTCTGGGGCCGGGGCAGTTACGAAGGGAAGATGGCTCTGCTGCGGGCTGCGAACCCCGACCTGAAAATCATCGGCTACTTCCGCTCCAAGGTCGTCAAGGACAACTGGGGGGAAACCCCGGCGCAGACCTACAACTACGATCTCTACCAGGCCAGCTTGCCCTACTGGGCCCATACCACCACGGGCGACACCGTGATGGACTGGCCCGGCGCCGCCGTGTTCGACTTCACCAACCCGGACGCCAGGCGGGCCATGCTGGAAGTGTTCCGGCACTACCAGCAGACCTCGACCAACAAGTTCGACGGCGTGTTCTGGGATTACTTCAACCCCTCGCTGTGGGTCGCGCCGACGGTCCGCGACATGACCGGCGAGCCGGATCTGGACGGAGACGGCATCGGGCACTGGTCCGATGAGGATGAACTGCAGGCATTTCAGGACGGCCAGGAAGCCTGGATTACGGAGATGCAGTCGGTGATGGGGCGGGGCTTCATCCAGATCGCCAACGGCAGTCGCGCCCTGCAGGATTCGCTGTTCGCCCACCGGCTGGACGGCATGTTCTATGAGATCTTCCCGGATGTCGGCTTCAGTGGTGGGGCCGAATTCGCCCAGGCACTGGACCCGGCCCGCTTCAACAACCTGTGGACCGCTCGCTCCTGGCCGCGAACCCGCAACGGTGGGCCGTGGCTGATTCTTTCGATGTCGCAGCCGGTGGGTTCGTACCGGACCACCGATGGCGAGTTGGTGGCCGTCAACGCCGGCGACCTGACGCGCATCATGGCCCTGTTGACCGATGCGACCTCCATCCACTACGAGAACACGGGTGCGCACCGGGCGGGTATTCCCCGGGTCGAGCTGGATCTTGGCCGCCCGCTGGGCGGCGTGACGATAACCGGCAATACCTATGAGCGCAGTTTCGAGAGGGGACGGGTGTCGATGGTCATGGGCTCTGGAGCGTATCCCGTGCCCTTTGACTACCAGATCGTGCAGAAGGATGTCATTGTCGAAGAGATCGACAGCCCGTTCTAGCCTGGGGTTGAGTGGCGCATCAGCGCTGAATGGCCCTATATTTGACTGTCCGGGAGTGTCAATTCGAGTGTTCTGGCTCAGGAGACGGCTTTGCCCAATCGCCTTTGGATAATCGCAATCGCCGTGTGCCTGTTGGTGCCGGAGGCCGTAACAGGCGCCGAACCGGTGGTCAGCAATGTGCAACTCGCCCAGCGGACCGACGGTTCCGGCCTGGTGGATATCTTCTACGACCTGGCCGATGCCGACAACGATACGGCAGCCGTCGCGGTCCAGTTCTCGATAGATGGCGGCCAGACCTGGGACTACCCTGCCCTGAACCTGTCGGGTGATGTCGGGCCGGATGTCCTGCCGGGCCCCGGCAGGCAGGTCGTGTGGAATGCCGGGCTTCTGCCGGACAAACTGCTCCTGTCTGATCTGCGGGCCAGGGTGATCGCCAACGATCTGGGAGTGGAACTGCTTCCCCATTCTCCCGCTGTCGTCTCCATCACTGATTTCAGTCCGGTCGATTGGACCGATCCGGCGAATTTAGACCGCTACGCCCGGGCCGACTTCATTCAGCTCATGGGCTCGATCATCTGGCAGGGAGGCCCGGCCGGCGACATCCCGGTCATCGCCGAACTCAAGGCCCGCAATCCCGCCGTCAAGGTCATCGGCTACGTTTCGGTGAAATCCGCGCAGCTCTCGGGTGCCAACCCTTCGGCCGCGCCGTTTTGGCAGGATTGGTACACCCGCACGCAGCCCTACTGGGTGTACACGACGACGGGTGATGTGGCGGCGGATTTTCCGGGCAATGTCCTGATCAACATTCTGGACCCCGCCTGCCGGCGGGTCATGGTCGAGACCATCCAGGAGTATGTCACCGGCTCGCTGAACCAGGTCGACGGTGTCTACTGGGACTATTTCAACACGTCGATCTGGGTCCACCCCGACGTGGCGGCCACCGGGTTGCCGGATTTCGACGGCGACGGCATCGGGCAGGCAGATGATCCGGATGAACGGGCTGCGTTCCGGGCGGCCCAGGTTGAACTGATCGGCGCCTTGCGGGATTCATTGGGCGCGGACTTCATCCAGTTCTTCAACGGCCAGCGGGCCTATGCCGACAGTGCTTTCGCCGGCCTCGGCGATGGGGCTTTGTATGAACTGTTTCCGACCTTGTTTTTTCCTGATCCGGACATGGCGCACGTCCTGGACCCGGACTATGACTTCAGTCTGTTCAATGTCCGCCGCTGGTTCCGCACCGCCAACGGCGGTCCCTACCTCGTGCTGGCCAACACCCAGCAGAACTGGTACGTGGATCACAACGGGATACCCACCCAACTGGTCAATGGCGACCAGTTCCGGGCCGTGGCCCTGCTGACGGATACCTATGCGTCCTGGAATACGGGTGATCTCAACACTTTCAGCAATTCCTACGCGTGGACCGACAACGACATCACCCTGGGCCAGCCGCTGGGCCCGCCGGCGTTTTCCGGCAATTTCATCAGGCGGGAGTTTCAGTATGGCCGGATTGAGGTTGAAATGAAGAGCGGCCGATCACCTGATCCTTTCATCTATCGGATTTGGTCCCTTGGCCAGCTGGTCGAAGAATTGAACATTCCCTTCCACTTCCCCTAGAACTGATCGAGCTCCAACCACCCCTCCCCATAAACCTCCCGCGGAAAAATCTTCGGCGCCAGCCCGAACAGGAACTGCCGCAGCTTCAGCGCCAGATGATTCGCGTCATGCGTCCCGCAGACCGTCCGCAAATAGGTCTCCAACGTATAGATCTGCACCTCGACCGGGAACCGGTAGGGCGCCCCGCCGCCCTCGTCCGCGTACAGCACGTCGATGTCCCCCTTGAACACCTTGTAGTCCTCGCTGCTGAACGAGTTCAAGGGCGCACCGCTGGGAATGCTGCCCAGGGTGTCGGTCACGTTGCGCCAGCCGAACGGC
>JAJRWA010000203.1 GCA_024277025.1 Candidatus Krumholzibacteriota bacterium
TGATCGCTGATCCCAGCAACTTCAACACCCAGTACGCGACGGTGTTTCAGACCGGCATTATCAAGAGCACCGACGCTGGCCTGACCTGGAACTACATCTATTTCGTGAACGCGGCCGAGTCGGGGCGTCTTGAGATGGCGATTTCTCCACTCTTCACGAACTACCTGTACGTGTCGGCGGAGGGGCTCAACAGTTCGAAGTTGATCGTCTCCCTGGATGCCGGTGCCACCTGGACAGACATGTCGAACGCCGGTGGCACCAACAACTGGCTCGGGGGGCAGGGCTGGTATGACAATACGATTATCTGCAATCCGACGAACCCGAGCATCGTGTATGTGGGCGGCCCCGAGCTGTACCAGCTCGACCTGACGCTTTCCGGTGCCCGCACCTACGTGGCGACGGCCCTGGCCAGCTATGGGTTCCCCCATCCGGATCACCACTACCTGCAGATCGTGCAGCCCGCGGTCGGCGACTGGTTCCTGCTGGGCACCAACGACGGCGGTGTGGCGCGTACGGCCAGTGGCGCGACGGGCTTCACCATGCCGACCAACGGCATGGTCACCACCCAGTTCTACGGCGTGGACAAGCGCCCGGGCGCCAGCGCCTACATCGGTGGCATGCAGGACAACGGCACTTGGCAGTCACCGGACAACCCCGTTGCCGATGATCTGTGGAGTTTTCGCATCGGCGGTGACGGCTACGAGACAGACTGGCACTTCGACGACCCCGAGAAGATCATGGGCGGCTACCAGTACAATGGCCTGCAACGATCACTGGACGGCGGCCTGAGCTGGGAATCGGCCACCAACGGGCTGGATACCGGCGGCGGCAACGCACCGTTCATCACCAAGATCGGCCAGAGCTGGAAACGTCCCGACGATGTGTATGCCGTGGGGGTCCAGGGTGTGTTCCATTCGGCGGATTTCGGGGCGAACTGGACCCTGGCCAACATGGGGTCCGGTCAGTGGGGCAGCATCAGCTCCTTCCACGATGTGCGGGTTTCCAATGCGAATCCGGATATCGTCTGGGCCGGCGCGCGTATGGACGGCTCGGGTGATATCATGGTGTCCACCGACGGTGGCGCGAATTTCAATCCGGCCACTGACTATACGACCGTGACCATGGGCGGCATCTCGGGCCTGGCCACCCACCCGACCGAGCCCAACACGGCCTACGTGCTGTTCTCCTACGCGGAACGGCCCAAGATTCTGAAGACGACGGATCTGGGCGCGACCTGGAACGACATCTCGGGCTTTGGCACCGGCACCGTCAGCACCAACGGTTTTCCCGATGTGGCGGTCTATGATCTGCTGGTCTGGCCCAACGACCCGCAGCACATCTGGGTGGGCTCGGAGATCGGCCTGATCGAGTCGCTGGACGGCGGCGCGACCTGGGCCCTGGCCAACAACGGGCTGCCCGCGGTCGGCGTGTGGTTCCTCAAGGCGGTCGAGGATGAGATCATCGTCGCCACCCACGGCCGCGGGGTCTGGACCACGACCGTGCCGGCCCTGATCGACGGCCAGACTTTCAATCCGCTGTTCGAATCCATGGCCCAACTGCCGGGTGGTGACCTGGACATGTTCTTCAACCTGCGTTCGGCCTATGACTCGACCCAGATCTGGGTCGATGGGGCCCTGGTCGAGACGGTGCCGGCCAACTCGCCGTTGCAGGGGCACTCGATCAGCGTGCCGGTGGTGGCCCAGGCTACGGTCACGGCATTCGCCCGCTCGTTTGCCGGTGGCGTGAGCTTCGACTCGACGACCAAGCAGGCTCAGGTCTTTCCCATGGCCGCGCCGGTCTACACCTACAGCAACGACCTGAACGATCCGGGTGATCTGCCGTTGCTCGCCGATGGCTTCACCTGGGACACCCCGACAGGCTTCGGCGAGGCGGCTTACCATTCGGTCCACGACTACGCGAACAACGCGACGTACACCCTGACCCTGATGGCGCCGATCAAGCTGGCCGCCACCTCGACCCTGACCTTCGACGAGATCGCCATCGTGGAGCCGGGCGAGCCGGGCTCTGTTTTTGGCGACAGTGACTTCTGGGACTACGCCACGGTCGAGGGCTCGAGCAACGGTGTGACCTGGTTGCCGCTGGCCGGAGGCTGGGACGCCCGCGACGACAGCGCCTGGCTGAATGCCTACAACGGCGGCCAGGCCGGTGACTCGTCCATGTACCGTACGCGCACGATCGTGCTGAACGATACGTTCGCGGCCGGCGAGACGGTGTTGCTGCGCTGGCGCCTGGTGGCTGACGCGTCGGTCACCGGCTGGGGCTCTGCTGTGGACAATATTGCCGTCACGCCGAGCGGCGTGTCGGCGGTGGGCGACACGCCGCGGGTGGTCAGCCTGGAGCAGAACTACCCCAACCCGTTCAATCCGTCGACGACGATCAGCTTCAACCTGCCGCGCGACGGCCACACGAAGCTGCAGATCTACGACGCGCGGGGTGCCCTGGTGCGGACCCTGATCGACGGCAACCGCCTGGCCGGACCGCAGAGCGTGGTCTGGGACGGCCGGGACGCTTCCGGTCGCGGCAGCGCCTCGGGTGTGTATCTGTACCGTCTGGAGAACGCCGATGTGACGCAGCAGCGGAAGATGACTCTGCTGAAGTGATATGGAACGGCTAGTCAAGTAAGAACAGACGTTTCCCTCAGCCCCGACCGTTCGGTCGGGGCTCTTCTGTTTTGATCGGAGGGAAGAGGCGTGGTCGACGGTCGATCAGACTGATATCCGCGCATTCGAAGCGCACATGATTCTGTCCGTACGGGGCTGACTCCCTCTAGGATCGCGAGTCGAGCTTGCACTCGTCGCATACTTAAGACGAGGATTCCCCTGGCCGGCCTCTTCCCTCACGCTCTGTTAGACCGCTACCGGATATCGACTTCCCACAACATGGCCCACACAAAACCACTCAGTTCACGGGCAACGGAAGTCACTGCTTTGTTCGTGTGTTTTGTCCGAGACAGATGCTGATACCTGCGTTGCAATCGGTGCTGTGCTTTGACGGCTATTCCAACAACGCCTGGATCTTGTCCCATGCGGCGGCGCTGAAGTATCAGCGACGAACACCCCTTTTTGCTGTAATGCCAGGCGCTCTCGATCATTACACGCCTGAGGTAGCGGTTGCCTGCACGAGTGATTGGCCCTCGGCGCTGCCTCTCACCGCTGCTCCGTTCACTTGGCACGAGACCCGTGTAGCCCATCAGTTGTCGTGGTGAACGGAAGCGCTTGATGTCACCGATTTCACTGACAATAGTCATTGCCGTGAGCGTCTTGATACCGCGGAAGCAGCAAAGTGCTTCGACCGGTTCCCTCCATGGTGATTGCTGAGCAACTTCAGAGATCCGCGTGTCCAATGCGACATGGCTTGCCTCCAAATACTCAAGCATTTGCATCTCGCTACTGAGCACGATCTCCAGCGGCCCGGTGATCTCTCTGCGGAGTTGCGCCAACCAGATACGGTGTTTTTTGGTCCAGTAGGATTTAGTGCCTGTAAATCTGTGCTCGGTGGTTCGCAGAATGCCCATGATACGGTGTTTGCTGCGGGTGATCTGTCGCCGCATAAAGAGGCGGGCGCGTACAAGATGGCGGACCGCTTCCTGGTCAACACCCGGAACATCGATGGCTGTCAGGTTGCCACTGCGATACATGCGAGCCAAATGAATAGCATCGAGGCGATCGGTCTTCCGGTGGTCACCCGGCCGCGACGGGATCAGACTGGGAGCAATCACATCGCAGTGAAAGCCGTCATGATCCAGGGCACGTTGTAAGACGTAGCCTGCACCCGAAGCTTCATAGCAAGCACGTGGCACGCCATTTTCAGCAAGGCGGCGGAACAAGCGCCGTGTGGGATTGAGATCGCCCGGCAGGCGAACAATCTCCGGGTCGGGGTTGTCACCATACAAGATCGCTGCGGTAATCGAGGCTTGGTGGACATCAAGTCCCACCCAGATTGTTTCTGGTGTATACTGTCTCATGGCTGGGTCCTTTCGGTGGTTTGGAGCTCTGTATCTCCAATGTGTCCCTGGTCCCTGCGGGCTAACACACGATACACCAGGGATCCAGCCGTTCCATAATCTCTAGCGTGCTGCCGGATCAACCGGGGCCGCCCAGTCGGGTGGCCCCGGTTTTCTTATGTCCTGCCGTTGCCGGCCTGGTCAACCTGCGGTCCGCCAATCACCTAAATACCCCCAAAAAAATGCACAGAACCTTGACAAAGCTGTGTCTCCCGGTTAATGTTCCCGATCCACGGCTACGGCCTGATACCTTTTTGGTAGGGCTGTCGCTGTGTTTGATTGCGCCCAAGACGCGTAATCCCAAGAACTTGAAGATTTCGGTCCACCGCCCGGAAGGCCGGCTCAAGCAGAGTCCGCCTGGGGGCCGAATCCGGTATTTCGGCAGAATAGCAGGAGAAGAAAGTTGCCTACACTCAGTCAGTTGGTACGCAAGGGGCGCAAGCCCCAGACCAAGAAAAGCAAGTGCCCGGCCCTGCAGGCTTGCCCGCAGCGCAAGGGTGTTTGCACCCGCGTGTACACTCAGACGCCGAAGAAGCCCAACTCGGCGCTGCGTAAGATCGCCCGTGTGCGGCTGACCAATGGTATCGAGGTGACGGCCTATATCCCCGGCGAGGGGCACAACCTGCAGGAGCATAGCATCGTGCTGGTGCGCGGTGGCCGGGTGAAGGATCTGCCTGGTGTCCGCTACCACATCATTCGTGGCACGCAGGACGCATCGGGCGTCGATGATCGCCGCCAGGGCCGTTCGAAGTACGGCGCCAAACGGCCGAAGAAGTAGAGTTTCAGGCCTGCCGTCCAGTGCGGGCCTACCCAGAACAACGACTGCCGGCTGATTCCCGGCACAGATTGCGGAAAGACCGCCCCGAGCAGAGGGAAAGAGGAGAAACGAAATGTCGCGACGCAGGTCCCCCGAAAAGCGAGTGTTGCCCGCCGATCCCCGGTTTGGCGACGTGATGGTGACCAAGTTCATCAATTACACGATGAAGGGTGGCAAGCGGAGCGTCTCCGAAA
>JAJRWA010000204.1 GCA_024277025.1 Candidatus Krumholzibacteriota bacterium
ACCAGCACACGCGCGGCAGCTGGGTCAACGAACTGGCCTACTCGGTGCACCTGCTGCTGGGCAAGCAGGCCCAGCCCGGCAACGGCGCCTTCAGCCTGACCGGACAGCCGAGCGCCTGCGGCACGGCCCGCGAAGTGGGCACCTTCGCCCATCGCCTGCCGGCGGATCTGGTGGTGGCCAATCCCAAACACCGCGCCTTCAGCGAGGACCTGTGGAAGCTGCCCAAGGGCACGCTCAACGGCAAGGTCGGCTCGCACTACACCAAGCTGCTGAGGGATATCGAGGACGGCAAAATCAAATGGGCCTGGGTGCAGGTCTGCAACCCGTGGCAGAACACCGCCAGCGCCAACCACTGGATCAAGGCCGCCCGCGAGATGGACAACTTCATCGTGGTGTCGGATGTGTACCCGACGATCTCGGCCAAGGTCGCGGACCTGATCCTGCCCAGCGCGATGATCTTCGAGAAGTGGGGCGCGTACGGCAATGCCGAGCGCCGCACCCAGCACTGGAAGCAGCAGGTCACGCCCATCGGCAGCGCGATGCCGGACATCTGGCAGGCCTTCGAGTTCGCCAAGCGCATCACCCTGAAAGAGGTGTGGGGCGCCCAGAAGATCGACGACAAGCTGACCCTGCCCGATGTGCTGGCCGACGCGCGGGCCATGGGCTACCAGGATGACGACACACTCTTCGATGTGCTGTTCAATAACGAGGACGCCCACAGCTACGCCTGGCCCGACCCCGTGGGCAAGGACACCCTGAACACCATGGCCGAGGGCGACAAGCGCAAGGTCGCGGGCTTCGAGGGCTACGGCTTCTTCGTCCACAAGTACCTGTGGGAGGAGTACCGCAAGTTCGGTCTGGGGCACATGCACGACCTGGCCCCGTTCGACGACTACCACGCCGCGCGCGGCCTCAAATGGCCGGTCATCGACGGCAAGGAGACCGCCTGGCGTTTCAACGCCGAGTACGATCCGTATGTGGCCCAAAAGAATCCGGGCCAGCCCTTCGCCTTCTACGGACCGGCGCTGAAGGCCATGCCGGCCGGTGACCTGGCCGGTCCGGTCAAGGGCGACAAGGTCAAGCTGCCCAACAAGGCCAAGATCTTCTTCCGGCCCTACATGGATCCGCCGGAAATGCCGGACACCGAGTGGCCCTTCTGGCTGTGCACCGGCCGCGTGCTCGAGCACTGGCACACCGGCACCATGACCATGCGCGTGCCCGAATTGTACCGCGCCGTGCCCGAGGCCGTCTGTTTCATGAACGGCAGCGACGGCCGGCGCCTGGGCGTCAACGACGGCGACGCGGTGTGGGTCGAGAGCCGGCGCGGCAAGGTCAAGGCCCACGTCGAACTGCGCGGACGCAACCCCATGCCCCCGGGCACGGTGATGATCCCCTTCTTCGACGAGCGGGTGCTGATCAACAAGGTCTGCCTGGACGCGACCTGCCCGATCAGCAAGGAGACCGACTACAAGAAGTGCGCCGTGAAGGTGTACAAGGCCTAGGCGATGGGTGACGGCCAGGGCATCGATCGGCGGGGATTTCTGTCCCGCCTGACCAGGGGCGCAGCAGCGGCTGCGGTCGGCGGCGTGGTGTGGGGCGGGTTTGTCCGTGAGGGACAGAACGCCCCGCTGTCCCTGCGCCCGCCGGGGGCCTTGCCGGCCCAGGATTTTCTGGGCAAGTGCATCCGTTGCGGCCTGTGTGTCGAGGCCTGCCCCTACGACACGCTCTTTCTGGCCACGCCGGGCGACCGGGCGCCCACCGGCACGCCGAGCCTGACGCCGCGCCAGGTGCCGTGCTACCTGTGTACCGACATTCCGTGCACTGTGGCCTGCCCCACCGGTGCCTTGGATCTGGCCTCGGTCACCGCTGAGGACGGACACAGTCTGGACGTGAACCGCACGCGGATCGGGGTGGCGGTCATGGACTACCACAACTGCATCGCCGCCTGGGGCCTGCGCTGCGACGCCTGCTATCGGGCCTGTCCGTTGATCGATCAGGCGTTGGTGCTGGACTACTCGCGCAACAAGCGCACCGGCCGGCACGCGGTACTGCTGCCGCGGGTCGAGCCGGATGTGTGCACGGGCTGCGGCCTGTGCGAGCGGGCGTGTGTGGTGGAGAAAGCCGCCATTTTCGTCCTGCCGCGGGAAGTCGCCCTCGGCCAGGTGGGCGACAATTACGTGCGCGGCTGGGACGAGGCCGACCAGGAGCGGGTCAACCCCGATGGGGGAGCGGCCGACCAGGTGGACCGCAGCGGCAAGGGCGCCCTCGACTACCTGAACGACGGCGAGTTGGAGGTGGACGATGACTGAACAGTCGACCGGCCCCCACTCCCGCCACATCGGCTACCTGGTCGCGCGCCGTGTGGTCCAGATCCTGGTCATGGTGCTGTTTGTCGGTGGCAATCTGTGGGACTGGCAGGTGCTGCGCGGCAACCTGAGCAGTTCGGTACTGCTGGGCGTCGTGCCATTTGCTGATCCTCTTGCCACGCTGCAGCTATGGGCAGCCGGTGGGCTGTTGGCCAGTGACATTCTGCTGGGCGCGGCGCTCACCACTCTGATCTATGCGGGGCTCGGCGGCCGCATGTTCTGCGCCTGGATCTGCCCGATGAATCCGGTCACTGATCTGGCCAATTATCTGGGGCGAAGCTTCACCTGGTTCCGGGCCGGCAGCAAACGCGACCCGCGACGGCCGCTGGGCCGCTCCGTGCGCTACTGGATCCTGGCCCTGGCCCTGATCCTGTCCGGTGTCCTGGGTGTCGCCGCGTTCGAGGCGATCAGCCCGATCGGCATGCTCCAGCGCGGCCTGGTCTTCGGCCTGGGCCTGGGCTGGTGGGCTGTCGTCGGTGTCTTTCTGTTCGATCTGTTCGTTCAGCGCAACGGCTTCTGCGGCCACGTCTGTCCCCTGGGCGCGTTCTACGCCCTGGTCGGCCGCTTCAGCCTGCTGCGCATCAGCCATGACCATACCCGCTGCACCGCGTGCTGGGATTGCCTCAAGGTCTGCCCCGAAAGCCAGGTCCTGGATCTGGTCAGCAAGGGCAGTGGCGCTATTCTCAGCGGGGCTTGCAGCAATTGCGGCCGCTGCGTCGAAGTCTGCCACGACGACGCCCTCAAGTTTTCATTTCGCCAACAGGGGATTTCACTGCCCTCGGGAGGATGACCATGTTCGTCAAGTTCTTCACTATCATCGCTGCGCTGGTTCTGCTGGCCGGATGCTCGGTCGAGACCGCCCAGGTAACCGACACGGCGCCGGTCGCCGACGACGACCTGAGCTATCGCAACGAACCGCTGCTTGAGGAGACCGGTGCCCCGCAGACGGTCTTCGACGCGCCCGATCCCGGCGATTCGACCTTGAAGGAGCGCTCTTTCGAGAACGCGCCGCCGGTCATCCCCCACAACGTGGACGGCCTGCTGCCGATCACCACGGCCGAGAACGCCTGCATCGAATGCCACCTGCCGAGCGAGGCCGAAGACGCGGGCGCGACACCGATCCCGGCCAGTCACCTGTACGACCTGCGCCGGAACACCCAGCTTGAGGGCCTGGCCGGAGCCAACTACAACTGCACCCAGTGCCACGCGCCCCAGGCCAACACCGAAGCCCTGGTGGAGAACACCTTCTCGCCCTACTACCGGGCCGACGCGCAGAAAGAGCGTTCCAACCTGCTGGACATCCTCAACGAAGGTGTCGAGTAGCGCCGTGACCTACACGCGACGCCAGTTGCTGCAGAAGATCTTCAACCCCGCGCTGTGGCGCGAGCCGGACGAATCCGCCGACGGGTTTGTCCTGCCCGACGGCAAGGACATCGTCCTGCGCGAGGATCTCTGCATTGCCTGGGGCCGCGGCGTCTGTGACCGCTGCGAATCCGTCTGCGACGACAACGCCATCCTCTTTGTCGGTATGATGCACCCGCGCATCCTGGCCGACCGTTGCACCCTGTGCGGTGACTGCGCGCCAGTCTGCCCCACATCGGCTATCGTCCTGCGGTTCCCAACGGGGCCGTCAAGAAAGCCGGGAGAAACAACATGAACATTTCGAGCGCCGTGGTAAAAACCCGTCCCGAACATCTGGACGCGGTGAAATCCGCCCTGCTGGGCAGTGGCTTGTGCGAAATTCACTTCAGCGACGAGAAGGGCCGGATCGTGATCACCATCGAGGGTGACGACGACGCCGACGAAGCCACCAAGCTCAAGAAAATAGCGGACTTGCCCGATGTCGCGAGCGCCGACTTCGCCTACACGTACCGGGATGAGGCCGGCGCCTGAACCCGCGCGCGGGAACCGCGGTGGCCGCTCGCGGGTTAGCAAATGACGGCGTATCTGATAGAATGGAACAGTCCCGTTGGCCCCGACCTGGAAGGTTTGTCATGAAGATCATCCGCCTGCTCACCCTGGCCGGACTGCTGACTGTCCTGATCGGAACGCTGCCGGCTCTCGCCGGTGACGAATGCATCGCCTGCCACAAGGACCCCAAGTTCAAGGTCCAGAATCCGAAGCTGTTCTACTACTACGAGGACTTCGAGAACAGCGTGCACGGTGTGGCCGGCCTCGGTTGCAGCGATTGCCACGGCGGTGACGCCAGCACGACGGACATGAAAGCAGCCCACGTCGATGTCCTCAAGCCGGTGGCCTTCGACCGTGTGCCCGACACCTGCGGCGAATGCCACGAGCAACAGCACGACACCTTCGTCACCAGCAAACACTACAAAATTCTCGAGGACGACGGCACCGCGCCCAACTGCGTGACCTGCCACGGCGCCATGGAGATGGACTTTATTTTCGTTACCCGTGTCAAGAACACCTGCGCCTTCTGCCACAACCGCGAGACCGGGAACATGCCCGAGGTGCCCGACCGTGCCGACTATGTGCTGAACAAGATCAACATCATGAAGGGCTATCGCAGTTTCGTGAACACCTACGCCGAGGACCAGGTCGAGGCCAAGGCGCTGGAGACCGGATACGCCGATCTGGTGGCGCGCTGGCACCGGTTTGATCTGAGCCAGGTCGAAACGGATGTCAAGGCGCTGCTCGGGGACTACCGCAAAGCCAAGGCCCAGGCCATGAAAGACCGGCGCCACAAGTAGCGCCGGGCCGTCATCCGCTTCAACTAGCGATAGGCCGCCTTGAAGCTCCCGAAACTGGGCCCGGCCTCCGCGACGGGAAGATCACAGAGGTTGGGCTGATACGGCGTGGGCGCGCAGCCCGTGCCCGGCGGCGTCAAGCTGCCCGTGTAGGGATTCAAACCGTCAAAGAGGGTCCACTGTCCGGTCGTCGCGTCGCGACCGCTGGACCGGTCGTCCTCGGCCTCATGATCACTCACCCAGACCTGTTCCAGGATCTCGTAATCCAGATTCTCGCTGTAGGGGCCGTACATGAGGTAGACCCGGTCGCCGCTGTTGTTCAAGCCGAACCCGGTCTCCAGCCAGCCCCGTTCATGCTGCCAAGCCACGACTTCCGAGCCGAAGACGACCCTGGTCTGGCCAGGCGCCAGGAGACCCGACAGCCCGTAGTCCGGCAGCCGGGAAGAATCGTCCCGCAACCAGTAGTCGGCCAGGTCCACCGTGGCCGGACCCAGGTTGATGACCTCCACCCACTCGTCTCCCTTGGCGTCCACCAGCCCGCCGCCGTCCCAGTCGCGGGCCGGATCGGCCAGCACCTCATTGATGACGATCTGGGCCGTCCCCGGGGTTGGCGGGGCAAGAACGAGGGTGGCCAGCACGACGCCGACCGAGAGACTGAGCCGCGATAGCAACTTCATTGGCATCTCGAAACCGGGAGAAGGTTGTGGCGCCGCCCCTGCGGGAATCGTGCCGGTTGCGGCGAACCGTCTGCGCTGCTGAATCCCGGCTTCCGGTCGGGGCACGATCACGGGACGACACCCGTTGTACACACGAGCGCGGCAAGCGTCCCCCGGCGGAGACAGCCGGTTTTGCCTAGATTATTCGCGACACTGCTACCTGAATACTGCGGAGGTTCCGATGCCGAGAAGTCTGCTGCCCGTCACCCTGCTCTGCCTGGGCCTGCTGGCCGGCCCCGCGTCGGCCGTCGAGACGATCACCTTCCCGTCCCGGGACGGCCTGGAAATCACCGCCGACCTGTACGCGCCCCACGCCGACAAGACCACGCCGTTGATCGTCCTGTTCCACCAGGCCGGCTGGAGCCGCGGCGAGTACCGGGAACTGGCGCCGTGGCTGAATGATCTGGGCTTCAATTGTCTGGCCGTGGATCAGCGATCGGGCCGCGAGGTCAACGACACGCCGAATGCCACCGCGGCCCGGGCCGAGGCCGCCGACAAGGGTACGTCCTACCTGGACGCGCAGCAGGATCTGACGGCGGCCCTGCAGTACGCGCGGGCCCATCTGGCCACGGGCAAGGTCATTGCCTGGGGCAGCTCGTACTCGGCGGCGCTGGTGCTGGTGGTGGCCGGCACGCAGCCGGAGCTGGTGGACGGCGTGCTGTCTTTTTCGCCCGGGGAATACTTCGGCGACCTGGGCAAGCCGGACAACTGGGTGACCACGGCCGCGCGGAAGATCAAGGCACCGACATTCGTGACCTCGGCCCGCAGCGAGCGAGACAACTGGCGGGGAATCTACGCCGGGATCAAGGCGGCCAAGTCGTCGTTCGTGCCCAACACCAAGGGCAATCACGGCTCACGGGCGCTGTGGTTGAAGTTTCCGGACAACGAGGGATACCGAAAAGCCGTGCAGGCGTTCCTGGAGCGGTTTCTCGGTGGTTGAGGCGGGAGTCCGGCTACACCAGACGCCATTTGGCCCCACGGCCCCTGCCCTGCAACATGACCAAACCCTCTTTTGTAGAGAAGCTGAAGAGTCAACAGCCGGGAGATTCGGCCATTGCCATCGGCAAAGGGATGAATGCACAGGAAATCAAGAATAGCCAAAGGCCCCACAACAAGACCGGGTCGTTCTTCCACCAACAGCGCTCGTTCAAACCCTCGGGTCAAA
>JAJRWA010000205.1 GCA_024277025.1 Candidatus Krumholzibacteriota bacterium
GCTGAACAGGTAGGCGTGGCTCAGCTTGTCCTTGCGCAGGGCCGCGCGCAGGGTGCCGGTCACGTGGGTCTGTCCGACCACGTCGGCAAAGGTCTCAGGCCGGTACTTGCGGGCAATCGCTTGATACGACATGTCGCTCCAGGGGAAGAAATCCGGTGCTTTGGTGAGACGTCAATTTAGCACAAAGGAGGGCGATGCGGTAGCGGGTGTTTGGGTGATGGTGTCGCCGGGGGAGAGTCTCAGGTGGCGCTCCCGGGGGCGGACCTCCACCTGAGACTCTCCCCCGGCCCGCCATAGCGCAATCACACCTACCGACCTCCGCTTGGTGCGGTTTCCCTTGTGGCAGTTTGGCGGCGGTGTGTGTGCCGGTGGGTGATGCCTGGGTTTGGGGGCGTTGCGCAGGGAGCGCAGCCACGGAGGGCGGAGCGACCGGAGCACCGAGGTGCGCCGCGACAGGAGGTCGTGGCGTACCGCCCCCAAATCCAGGCACCACGCACCGGCACACGGACCACACACCAAAATGTCTCAAGGGAAAAAAGCGGGCCAGGCTGACGACGCACACGCCGAAGTGAACGTACCGTTGCTACTTTCCAGTCCTGGCGGAATTAGTCTTTCGACGTCACACCGGGCCTGGCCCATCATATCCGGGCGTACTCCCACGCGGTAGCGGGAGAAGCGGGGGCGTCCGGCCTGGCGGCCGCCCCCCGAATGCTGGTGGAGATGAGCGGGATCGAACCGCTGACCTCTTCGTTGCGAACGAAGCGCTCTCCCAACTGAGCTACACCCCCAACATTCTCGTATTGCGTTGTCTGGCGGAGAGGCAGGGATTCGAACCCTGGGAACATCGAAATGTTCAACGGTTTTCGAGACCGCCCCGTTCAACCACTCCGGCACCTCTCCAAATATATTTCGCTGACCCGCAATTGGCCAGCAAGCTGGCGGAGAGGCAGGGATTCGAACCCTGGGTACATTGCTGCACACCCGCTTTCCAGGCGAGCCGATTAAGCCACTCTCGCACCTCTCCACCCAACCGGTGGGGCAATATAGCATCCGGATTTGCCAAAAGCAACGCCCGGGCCGGGAAAATCCCCGACGTTTCAGCGATCCCGGCGCTGGCCGAAAAAATCGCTCAGCAACGCCCCGCATTCGGCCGCCAGAATGCCGCCCACCACCTCGATCCGGTGTTGGTACGGATTCCCGTCCAGCAGGCGGGCCGTGCTGACCACGCCGCCGGCCCGGGGGTCGCTGGCCCCGAAGACGAGCCGGCCCATCCGCGAGAGCAGGATCGCGCCGCTGCACATGGTGCAAGGCTCGAGGGTCACATAAAGGGTCGCGGTGTCCAGGCGCCAGCTGTCACCCTGCCCACCGGCCGCCCCGATGGCCAGGATCTCCGCGTGGGCCGTCGGATCCCGCAGGCTTTCGACCTGGTTGTGGCCGCGGCCGATGACCTGATCGTCGCGCACGACGATCGCCCCAACCGGCACCTCACCCTGTGACGCGGCCAGACGCGCCTCTTTCAGGGCTTCGTTCAGCCATCGTTCGTGCCCCGCAAAAGCCGCGAAAATCTCCCCGTTCATTGCACCTGGGCCTCCACCGCCTGCAGATTGCCCGCCAGATCACGCACCTCGAGCTGGACTTGCCAGGGCTGGCTGCCGGCCAGAATTCCCGGCCGGGGCCACGCGACCTCGGTCGCGAACTGTTCCGTGCGGCTGTCGCAAACCCGGTCGACCGGATCCAGGCGCTCGAACGTGCCGTCCGGCAACCGCAGCCTCGCACCAGCCACGACACTGGCCTGATCACTGACCCGACAATGGACCGCAAAACCGTTTGCGGTGGCTTTGACCGCAAAGTCCGTCACCGCCGGCGGCGTGTTGTCCACCAGCAGCGGCCCCAGCAGGCGCTCGGTCCGGCCGGCCAGGGCGAGCGGATTGTCCAATCCGTCGCTGGCGATCAGGCGCAACTGGTACGAACCATCGGCGACCGTGGCGGTATCCCAGCTGCTCAGGGTTTCGGTGGTTTCCCATACTCCGGGGCGACTCGTGGGCAGCGGCCGCCAACTGCCTTCACCTTTTCGCCGGTACTCCAGCCGGTAGGTCAGGCGGTCGCCGTTCGGGTCGGTCGCCTGCCAGGTGAAGACCCGCACCGAACGCCCTAGTGTGCCACGGTCCGGACCGGCCCACTTGTCGGGCGCCATGCTGCGGCTGAATTCGGCCTGCAGACCACTGGCGAAGCGCTGGGTGATATTCTCCTGGCCACTGACCAGGCCGCCCAGGCTCACGTCCTGCAGGAATTCCTGCTGGAACGAAACGATCACCGGCGGCTGGTTGTCCTGCCAGGCGCTGGCCGAGACTGCGGTCACCCGCCAGCCCGTCTCATCGTCGCCCCTGGCGGGAAATTCCACGCGCCATTGCATGTATCGGCACAGCGGCAGAGCCAGGGCGTGATCGGTCTCGGACCAGCTGTCGCTCCAGGCCGTCCACGTCTCGTCGGGCTCAGAGCGATTGCCCCCGCGGACCGACCACTTCAGGTGCCCGCGCCCACCACTGCCCGTCCAGTTCAGGCGGCTCCAGCGGACTGGCTGTCCCCCGTCCAGCGGCGTACTGACCGCCACCCGCGGCAGGCCCTTGTGTTCAGCCAGAGCCGACATCATGCCCGGGTGGGTCTGGCACACAAGCACCTGGTCGGCACCGGAATCCGGCACCATCATATTCAGGATATCACCACCGGGCCAACGGGCCAACGGCTGGCTGCCACGCGGCGGCGACAACCGCCGCACCTCGGCCTGACCATCATCCGATGACACTTCGCCGGCACCCAGCCAGCCCCAGCGCGGGCTCCAGGCTGCGGTCATCAACTCCCGTTTGCCGGACCACCAAAGGCTCACCCGACCGTCGTCAGCCAGCCGGTACAGGGCGGCCGGCGCCGTCTCCGGCACCTCCGCCGCACCCAGCACGGCCAGCAGCGACGGCATGGATTCCGGTTGGCTGCCCGTTGTCCGCCCCGTGCCGGACGATCCGGCCTTGTCACCGGTCTGCAGGGCCAGCAGGAACACCTCGCCGTCGGGTCCCTCGACAAAGGCTCGCGCTTCGTCCTGCGGTGCTTCGAACAACAGGCGCAGTGGCTGGCCGGGCACAATGCGGTAGACAAGTCCCGGGCCCTGCGTGGCCGCCAGCACGCCACCGCCCACGGCGACCCGAACGTCCATGATATTCTCGACCGGCAGTTCCTGGCTCACGGCGAATTGCCCGCCGGCCGGATCGTAGCGATACACGGCCCCGGGACTGCCGGTGGCCAGCCAGACCACGCCGTCACTGGCGGCCTGGACCATGGACCAGACATACCCGCCGGCCACCGTGCCGACGATGCGGCTTTCCCCGGCATCGGTGAGGCGGTACACGCGTCCTTCGGGACCGCAACCGGCCAGCAGGTCACCGTCGGCCAGCACCAGCAGACTGAAGACTTCCGTGGCATCCAGGCTCGCCACGAGGCGGCTCTGGCCCTTGCTGTCGGTATGGTGCACCTCGCCCCCATGTCCGGTCGCCGCATAGAATCCACCGTGGCCGTCGGACACGGCCTGCCAGAAGACTTCCGGACCGTCGGGCCCGATGGTGCGGGCATTCAGTCCGGCCACCAGGTATCCGTCCTGATCCAGGGCCGTGCCGGACAGTTCCAGTTCGCTGAACTGCCGCTCGGTCGGCCAGTCCCAATAGACCGGGCCGGCCGCCCGGCCAGCGGTCGGCACCAGGCCGATCAGCAGCAAACACACAGCCAGGACATTCACGTTTCTCACGGGCATCAGGCTCACCTTGGGGTTCGGATGGGAGTTCAACATCACGGTCGTCTTTCGTCAGCGAAGGCCTCGGGGGCGGACTGCACGTACAGCGAGCGCACGGCGTGCCCGGACAGCACCCAGGGGGTCTCCTGCTCAACCCGCATGACGTAATCAGCCAGACTGCGCTGGGCCTGAAGGTTGCCCGTGCGCACGGTGCGAGCCACGCTTGGCGGCAGATTCGGCAGCTCCTGTCCCTGGATAATAGTCGCCTCACCGGGTGCAAAAAGTGCCAGTACCAGGGTGTCCGCGCTGCGTGCCGAGCGCAGAATGGCGAGGATCCCGTCCAGGCTCACCGGCTGAAAGCGCCCGGCGGCTCGCTGGGCCTCCAGGGCAAACAACTCCGCGGCGCTGGCCACGACCACCCGATAGGGTCCGGCCGTCATCTGGGCCGGCAGGGTCACCGGAAATTCGATCGTTCGGCGCTGACCCTGACGCGGCTCGACTTCCGCCTTGAAGACGACCTCCTCGCCGGGCCGCAGGACCGAGCGCGGACTGGTCAGACTGACCACCGAGGCCGTCTGCAGGGGGCGGGTCTGCTCCAGAGTCGCCCGGACGCTCTCGAGCCGCACCGCAGCGTGCCGATTGTGCAGCAGGATGCTCAAGGGCGCCATCACCTCACTGGCCAGGCCGGCCGCACCGCCGGGTCCGGCGGTCACGCCACTGATCACCAGGGGCTCGTCGCTGAGGGTCGCCGGGCCGGACCACCGGGTTTCCACCCGGTAACGCATGGTCTGCAGGCTGGAGTCATCACCGGTCACCAGGAGCGCGTTGTACAGGGACCAGAACACCAGGGTCGGGGCCAGGATCGGGTCGGCCACGACTGCGAATTCGTACCCGGTTTCCGACTCCCCGTCGCGCAGCACCTTCACCGACACCGGAATCATCGGCGGCGCCGCGCCCATGCGGCCCGAGAGGCCGGCCCGCTGGTCGTAGTGTACCGAGCCGATGATCTCGCCCACGCTGCCCATCTTGAAACTCATCTGGCGGCTGGGCAGAATCGTCAGCACCTCGGCCGTGGCCAGCGGCAGGTTGACCGGACCGCGCTGCATGAACGGGTGGCCCATCATCAGCACCCGATCGCCCTCCACCCAGGTCACGGTGCCGATCGCGCCGAGGGATGCGTCGCCGACCACCAGGGGCACGGCGCAGGCAGCACCGGGCACCAGGCGTCGCGGCGCCACAGCCCCGGTCACAGCCTGCCCGCCCGTAGCCATTCCCAGCGGCTGGAAGAGCCACTGGTCCGGCCCGTCGTCCAGTTCGGGAAAGTCCTGCGCCAGGGCTGAGGCCAATTGCAGCCACATCCGTGGCGCGTCGGGCCAGCCGCCCGGCGCCGCCGCAGTCTGCGGCGGGGGCAACAGCGCCGCTTCGCCAGCCTCCGGCCAGATGGCCGCAGCCAGGGCCGACGCTTCGCTCGCGCCGGGAATCAACGTCTCTAGGCCGGGCTGCAGTCCGGCACCGCGCGGCACAGCCACCACCGGAATATCCGTCGGCAAGGCCAGCATCTCGGCCGCCGGCGTGACCCCGGCGATCGGACGCAGCGACCCGCCCCAGCCAAAGGCCAGCGCCCCGGCAAAACGTCCCTCCAAATAGATGGGGCTGCCGCTCATACCCTGGGCAATGCTCGATGTCTCCAGATCGTGGCCACTGACTTCGATCAGGACCAGGCTGCCGGCGGCCCGCACTTTCTCCTGCACGCCGATCACCGTCACCCCGAAAGTATCGACCGTCGAGCCCTCGAAAACGGTCAGGCCGTAGCCCTTCATGCCCGCAGTGATCTCGGCCAGGGGGATGTGATCAGCGACCGGCTCGGCGCCGCGAACCGGTCCCGCGGCCACCAGCAGGCCCAGCACCACCGGCACCAGGCCACGACCGGTCAAGCCCCGCGTCCAGGCAGACTTTGCCGCCGACAATAGTGAGAATTTGCCCACGAAGGTCCCTTCCCGGTCGTCCGGATTGTCCGCGACAACGATTTGAACGTCATATGCTGCTTAACGGCAATGACATGACAACACGGAGAATCGCTCCGCGTTCCGGCTGGTTTTCCACTTCCTGAATATAA
>JAJRWA010000206.1 GCA_024277025.1 Candidatus Krumholzibacteriota bacterium
GGGCGTTCTCTGTCTATTGATGCCGCTCCGCCTGGCCGGCGACTAGCCCGGTGCGCCGTTGAGAATTGTCTCGGCAGCGGTCGACGGTTTCCGCAACCTGCATACGGCTGAATTCACTTTTTCGCCCCGGGTCAATCTTGTACTGGGGCGAAATGGTGAAGGGAAGACCAATCTGCTCGAAGCCCTCAATTTCTTCGCTCTTGGCCGCAGTCATCGCGGCGCCAAGTCAGAAGAGCTAATCCATTTCAAAAAGGACCACCTGCACGTTCGGTTGGAGATCGAGGAAGACTCTGGTGCTCTGGTCTCCTGCGAGTACGGACTGGGCCGTGATGGTGGACGCCGGTTGCGGGTCGATGGCGCCGCCTTGCGTCGCCGAGCGGACCTGGTGGGGCGGCTGGCGACGGTTTTTTTCAATCCCGACAGCATCCGGTTGGTGCGTGGTGGACCGGACCGTCGGCGCCAGTTCGTCGATCAGGGCATGGCCGAGATCGATCCCGCGTACCTGACTCACCTGAGCGCATTTCAACAAGTCCTGCGACAGAAAACGCGACTGCTGCGGGATCAGCGCCAGGGGCTGGTCGACGCCGGGCAAACCCGCCGGGAACTGGCCAGCTGGAATCGCGAGATGGCCAACCACGCGGCGGCGGTTTGCCTGGGGCGGCGGCAATATGCGGAGTTTTTGAGCCCTTTTTTCCAGGAGGCTCATAACTCACTGATAGATAATAATTTAAATTTAGAATTTTCCTATGCGGCGCGACTGGAAAGCGTGACCAGGGCCTTTTCGGCCAGCCCGGAAAATCCCCTGCCGAAAGAAGATTTGGAAGGGGAAATTCTCACGGAATTAGACTATATTATGGACTCGGAAATAAGGCGCGGACGGCCCCTGATCGGGCCCCAGTCGGACGACTTCAAAGTGGTCCTCGGCGGGGTCGATTTGCGGACCTATGGTTCCCAGGGGGAGACACGTACCGCGGCTATCGCCATGATCCTCGCGCGCAGTGATGTGCTGTTCCAGAAACGCCGGATCAGACCCGTTCTGTTCTTTGACGACATCTTCAGCGAACTGGACCGGGAGCGCACGCGCCGCCTGCAGGAAATGGCCTCGCATCTGCATCAGGTATTTATAGCCACCGCCCGACGCGATGATATCGCCGACTGGCAGCCCGCGCAGATAAAGACCTGGCAGGTTGGTGAAGGTGGTTTCAGCGAGATCTGAGCAGCGGATCAACGGAACCAAGTCAGCCGAACCAAACCAAAGACCGCGATAATATGGCGTCGAAAAAAGAGGGTCCTCAGCCTGTGTCCCGCATCCTTGAAGGTGTGCTGCGCGAGTGTGGTCTGCATGAGCGTTTGGCCGAGCGATCGGTACTCGCCAAGTGGGATGGAATCGTGGGGCCGGAGATCGCGGCCCACTCGCGGGCGCTCGATCTGGCCGATGGCGTTCTGATAATCGAGGCCGATCATGGCGTATGGCGACAGGAGTTGACCCTGTTGATGCCATTGATCGTCACCAAGTTCAATGAATTGTGTGGAGCCGGCACCGTCAGCGAAGTGCAATGGCGGGACCGGCCGCAGCGCAGCAGGAAACGAACGGATCGATAGAGCATGACTGAAGAACAAAAGAACGGCACGCCCGAGGGCGCCAAAGAGTACACCGCCGCCGGCATCCAGGTTCTCAAGGGCCTGGAGGCCGTGCGCCTGCGTCCGGCCATGTACATCGGCGACACCAGCGTTCGGGGCCTGCACCATCTGGTGTATGAGGTCGTGGACAACTCCATCGACGAGGCCATGGCCGGCTACTGCGACAACATCGTGGTGACCATCGGGGTCGGCGACACGATCAAGGTGCGCGACAACGGGCGCGGTATTCCGGTGGGCTTCCACGAGGACGAGGGCAAGTCGGCCCTGGAAGTGGTGCTGACCAGCCTGCATGCCGGCGGCAAGTTCGACAACGAGGCGTACAAGGTATCCGGCGGCCTGCACGGGGTGGGTGTCAGTTGTGTGAACGCCCTGTCGGAGTGGTTGACGGCCGAGGTGCACCGCGAGAGCAAGGTCCACTACATGGAATTCGCCCGCGGCGACCGCAAGGAGGACATCAAGCAGATCGGCAACTGCCCCGAGGATGATACGGGCACGACGATCACCTTCAAGCCCGACCACCAGATCTTCCCCGAGTTGGTCTTCAACTACGACACCCTGCGCGGGCGGCTGCGTGAACTGGCCTTTCTGAACCGCGGCGTGCGCATCACGATCATCGACGACCGCGGCGAGCAGCCGCGCGAAGAGGTCTTCCACTATGAGGGCGGCATCGTCGAGTACGTGCGCTGGCTCAACGAGAGCCGCTCGGTGATCTGCGCCGAACCCATCTATTTCGAAGGCGAAAAGGACGGCATCCAGATCGAAGTGGCCATGGATTACAACGAAGGCTACAGCGAGTCGCTGTTCACCTTCGCCAACAATATCCACACCCACGAGGGCGGCAGCCACCTGTCCGGCTTCCGGGCCGGCCTGACCCGCACCCTGAACGCCTACGGCAACTCGTCGGGACTGTTCAAGAAGGATATGAAGGGTCTGACCGGCGACGATGTGCGCGAGGGCCTGACGGCGATCATCGCGGTGAAAATTCCCGATCCGCAATTCGAGGGCCAGACCAAGACCAAGCTGGGCAACACCGAAGTCAAGGGACAGGTCGAAGCCCTGGTCAACACCTACCTGGCGGAATATCTCAACGAGCACCCCAAGGAAGCCAAGGGCATCATCGGCAAGTGCATTGCCGCCGCCCAGGGGCGCGAGGCGGCCCGCAAGGCCCGCGACCTGACCCGGCGCAAATCAGCCCTGGATTCGGCCGCGCTGCCGGGCAAACTGGCCGACTGCTCCAGCCGTGTGCCCGAGGAATGCGAGATCTACCTGGTTGAGGGCGACTCGGCCGGCGGTTCGGCCAAGCAGGGCCGCGAGCGGCGCAACCAGGCCATCCTGCCCTTGAAGGGCAAGATCCTGAACGTCGAGAAGGCGCGCCTGGACAAGATGCTGGGCAACGACGAGATCCGCACCATCATCACGGCGTTGGGCACGGGCGTGGGGGCGGGCGTCTTCGACATCGAAAAACTGCGCTACCACAAGGTCATCATCATGACCGATGCCGACGTGGACGGCAGCCATATCCGGACCCTGATCCTGACCCTGTTCTTCCGCCACTTCCGCGAGGTGATCGAGAACGGCTACATGTACATCGCCGAGCCCCCGCTGTACCGGGTCAAGAAGGGCAAGACCGAGATCTACGCCTACAGCGACGAGCAGAAGGACCAGCTGGTCGAGCAGATGGGCGGCGGCAAGGGCGTCTACGTCCAGCGCTACAAGGGTCTGGGCGAAATGAATCCGGACCAGCTGTGGGAAACGACCATGAATCCCGACTCGCGCACGATGACGCGGGTCAACATCGAGGACGCCGCCGAGGCCGACCACATCTTCACCACCCTGATGGGTGACGAGGTCGAGCCGCGCCGGCGCTTCATCGAGGAAAACGCTTCCCAGATCAAGCTCGAGGATCTGGACATCTAGTACCTGGCGGCAATTGACCGGAAAAAAAGAGGCAAGGAATGTCGGACGACCACAAGAACACACCGGAGAACAACGACGAGCCGCGCGTGCCGGACCTCGGCAGCAGCGGCGAGACGATCATCGAGGCGGGCATCGTCGAGAAGATGCGCACCAGCTACATCGAATACTCGATGAGCGTGATCATCAGCCGCGCCCTGCCCGATGTCAGGGACGGCCTCAAGCCGGTGCACCGCCGGGTGCTGACGGCCATGAACGACCTGAACCTTTCACCGGGCCGGCCCTATCGCAAGTCCGCCAAGATCACCGGTGATACGACCGGTAACTACCACCCGCACGGCACCGCCTCGGTCTACGACACGCTGGTGCGCATGGCGCAGGACTTCAGCCTCAGGTATCCGCTGGTCGACGGCCAGGGCAACTTCGGCTCGGTCGACGGCGACAACGCGGCGGCCGAACGTTACACCGAAGCACGCATGACCAAGGTCGCCACCGAGATCATGGATGGCCTGGACAAGGAAACCGTCGACTTCATCCCCAACTACGACGGCTCGCGGATGATGCCCGCGGTCATGCCCTCGAAGGTGCCGAACCTGCTGGTCAACGGCGCCGACGGTATCGCCGTCGGCATGGCGACCAAGATCCCGCCCCACAACATGGGCGAGGTCTGCGACGGCCTGATCGCGCTGCTGAACAATCCGGATCTCGAGCCGGCCGACATGCTGGACTACGTGCAGGGCCCTGATTTTCCGACGGGCGGCATCATCCACGGTCGCCGCGGCATCTACGACTATGTGACCACCGGCCGCGGCCGGGTCGTGGTGCGCGCACGCACCGAAACCGAGATTCGTGACAACGGCCGCGCCCGCATCATCGTCAGCGAGATTCCCTACCAGGTGAACAAGAGCTCGTTGATCGAGAAGATCGCCAACCTGGTGCACGCCGGCACGATCGAAGGGATCAGCGATCTGCGCGACGAGAGCGATCGCGAAGGCATGCGCATCGTCATCGTGCTGAAGAAGGACGCCTTCCCGCAGGTCGTGCTCAACAAGCTGTACGCCCACACCATGATGCAGACGACCTTCGGTGTGATCAACCTGGCCCTGGTCAACCATCAGCCCAGGGTGATGAGCACCAAGGAGACGATGCAGGAATTCCTGAAATTCCGCGAATAAGTCATCATCCGGCGCACGAAGTACGAGCTGCGCAAGGCCGAGGAAAGGGCCCACATTCTCGAGGGCTACCGCATCGCCCTGGACAACATCGACGAGATCGTCGAGGTCATCAAGACCAGCGAGTCGCCCGATGTGGCCCGCGAGGCGCTGATGTCGCGCTTTGGTCTGTCCGAGATCCAGGCCCAGGCCATCCTGGATATGCGTCTGGCCCGGCTGACTGGCCTGGAGCGCCAGAAGATCGAGGATGAATACCGCGCCCTGATCGAGCGCATCGCTGAACTGCAGGCCATTCTGGACAGCCGCGAACTGGTGTTGCAGATCATCCGTGACGAGATCGCCGAGGTCAGGACCGCCTACGCCGACGACCGGCGCACGACCATCGTCGAGGACGAGGGCGAGATCGACATCGAGGACCTGATCGCCGATGAACCCATGGTCGTGACCATCAGCAACCATGGCTATGCCAAGCGCATTCCGCTGGACACGTATCGGCAGCAGGGGCGGGGCGGCAAGGGCATCACCGCCATGGGCACCAAGGACGAGGACTTCGTCGACAATCTCTTCGTGGCCTCGACCCACCAGTACCTGCTGGTGCTGACGGAGAAGGGCCAGCTCTACTGGCTGAAGGTGCACCGCATTCCCAAGGCCGGCCGCACGGCCAAGGGCACGCCGATCGTGAACCTGATCCAGGTCCAGCCCGGCGACAAGATCCACGCCGTGGTGCCGGTGCGCGAGTTCAGCGAGGACAGCTATCTGGCCTTCGCCACCAACCTGGGCGTGGTCAAGCGTACACCGCTGGTTGATTTCTCGCGGCCGCGCCAGGCCGGTATCCGGGCGATCAACCTGATCGAGGACTAACACCTGGTGGCCGTGCGCGAAACCGACGGCAACAGCGACATCCTGATGGCCACCAGTGGCGGCATGGCGATCCGCTTCCACGAAACCGACTCGCGTTCCATGGGCCGTACCGCCCGCGGCGTGCGCGGTATTCGGCAGGGCAGCGGCGAGCAGGTTGTGGGCATGGTCGTCATCGGGCCCGGTGAAGAGGACGGCGCCCTGCTGGCGATCACCGAGAACGGCTACGGCAAGCGCACGCCGCTCAGCGACTATCGCGTGCAGCATCGCGGCGGCAAGGGCCTGATCACGATCAAGTGCAGCAAGCGCAACGGGCCCCTGCTGGGCATCCGCGACGTGCGGCCGGGCGAGCAGCTGATGGTGATCACGCGCGGCGGCATCATGATCCGCCTGGCCATCGACAGCATCAGCGAGCAGAGCCGCAACACCCAGGGTGTGCGGATCATCAACCTGAAGGGCGAGGACAAGGTCGGCTCCATCGCCAAAATCTCACAGGCCGCCCTGGCCGGGGTCGACGACGAAGAGACGCTCGAGGCCGAGACTGATGTCACCGAAGCTGCGGATGTCGCCGATGCCGGGACCGACACGCCGACCGGCGGGGAGACCGGCGACGGCGAGGTCCCCGACGAATAGCCGCAGCCGCTCTGCGGGACGGGCGAGGCCGGCTGAACGGGCGAATTTGCGCGTCTCTAATGGCTGATTTGACAAACAATTGGGGCGCCCACGGTGGCGCCCCTGCTTTCGGGTTGAAACCGGGCCGAAAAAAACCCTAGTATCCGGCATGCCAAATACGCCCGCCACAACACCGGCACTGGTCGCTGTGTCGCCCCGCAGATCCGGGCGGCTGTTTGTTCTGTCTGCCCTGGTGGCGGCTCTTTGGTCCCTGCCGGCGACCGCGGCGGCGCCGGTGGCCGCGACAGTTCATACCTACAGCGTGCTGCCGGAGGTGGCCGCGACGGTCCGGGCCGACGGATCCCTCACGATCACCGCTGCGACGAATCAGACCCCCTTGTTGTCGACCGAGGTGGTGTCCCTGTCGACAGGTCGCCGTGGCCGCGAGGACAAGACCCACCCTTTCGCCATGGTCGTGGCCGAAGGTGCGGCGGGTGGGCAACGCGGATTCTCGGCCCACTGCGATGACGACAACGACGGTGCCGTGGATGAGGATCCGCTGGACGGGGAGGACAACGACGGGGACGGTCGCGTCGACGAGGATTTTGCCGCGATCAGTGACGCCATGGTCGTCGTGCACCAGGACGGGCACCGCGGCGGCGGGCGGGCGGCCCACCTGGAATACTATCACTGGTCCTATGCCCAATTGCGGTCGACGGTTTTCCTGTCTGCCAAGGGCAGCCCCGGCCTGACGAACGGCGGCACCTATCGGCTGGCGTTGGGTGACCACGACTGGCAGGAAGCCACCCTGGTCAGTCCTCGTCATACCCTGGCCGGTACTCCGGAAGCCAGTCGGGTGGAGGGCTACGTTGCCCAACCGGGGCGCGTCGAATCAACGGGTTGCGGCGGACCGGACAATCTCTGGCTGGGCGTGGTTGTGCTGGCGAACGAACCGGGCCGCCCGGCGGTCCTCGCCGGTGGAGTGCTGGAGTTGCCCCTGGGCGAAGACCCGGTCTTCCTGGCGGTCTGCACGGCGGAGTCGTGGCTGCAACTCAACCATATGATGAACGAAGCGGTTCTGGTGCAGCGGGGCGCAACAGACAAGATCACGGGCCGCCAGGCACCCTGGATCGTCCCGCCCTTGTGCGCCTTGTGCCGACTGTCCGAGGCGCCTGATTTCACCTGGAGCCTGACCGGGTCCGGCAATCTGATGCTGACGGCGGAAATCCAGCCGGGACGCGGCCTCACCGTTGATCCGGACCTTTTCAACCTGGGCGGACAGGCGCTGGGCGCCCCGCGGGAAATCTCGTGGCAGCCCGCAGGCGGGGAGCCGCTGACGGTAGCCTGGACCTGCCTGAATGCCGCTCTGCTCAATGGACCCCACGACCGGCTTTCCAACCCCTATGACTATTTGACCGGGCTGTTGAGTCACGAGGCCGCCGGGCGCCTGAGTTTCGTGTTCGCGCGCCGGCCGGCCAGCCTGATCCACGGTGTCAAGTCGGTACGGGGAAGCTATCTGGATGGTCGGGTGTTTGAAGCTGTGCTCGCAGAGGGTTCCGGTCCCCCGGCGGCGGCCATGACGGCAGATCCGGTACGTGTTCTGCGCTCCGAGGATCGCCAGCCGCGATTGTCGCCGCAACTGCTGGAGGGATTTCCCAACCCCTTCCGGGATCATATCCAGCTGAGGTTCCGGGTGCCGGCAACCGTGGGCGAGGGCTTTGTCTGGGGTGATGATGACCAGGAACCGCCGGCCGATGTGGACCTTCAGGCCGCCATGCCGTGGCCGGGCGGAACACCCAGCGTTTCAGTCAGGATATACTCGCTCAACGGCCAGGAATTGTTGACTCTGTATTCCGCCAGCCAGGGTCCGGGCGAGAACACCGTCCAGTGGGATGGCACCGATAGCTACGGAAGACAAGTAGCATCTGGTACGTATTTCTGTAAACTCCAAATGGACGAGTGGAGTGTCACCAGGCGCCTGGTATACCTGCGCTGATTTCGCCTGTTTTGGTAACTACTGCAAATTTCCGGGGTTGCCCACGTTTATTCCTAAACACCCGCATTCGGGCTCTAATCTGGGGTTTTAAAGCGATTTTTGGTCATGTTAATCCCATCGAAAGCCATTTTTACTGCCGATTTGCCCCCCCCATCTCATGATCACTCCAAAATAATGTGATAGTTTTGTTTTTTTTGATAGACAAAGCCCCATGGGGCATCGTATTATTCATCAGGTTAGTAGTGGAAATTTGTGTTTATGTACACCTTTGCGCTGCCCTGGCTGGATTTTTTGCTTGGGGGTAATGACTGTGGAAGAAAGACTAGAAGCTTTACAGGAGCCCTGGACCAGTTTTGTGATTGAGTTTCCGACTTATCCAAGACAGATGGTTCACGGGCGAGAAGAGAGTCAAAGGATTCTTTTTCTCTGCCCGCAGGCCGAGGCCAACCCGACTGAGTTGTGCCTGGCCTTGTTTGGCTCCCAAATCCTGATGCACCGCCTGCAGCAGGGTGAATCGACGGAGGCCATTGCCTCCGCGGGGTTCATCTTTGTGTATGCGGCCGAGACCCCCAATGCGCTGCGCGCGGTCCTGGCCAAGTACAAGCAAATGACGAACGCTCCGGTGTTGGTTTCCCAGAAGTCCAACGTGGTCAAGACGGCCCACTTTGTGACGGAATTCCTGAACCGGGTTACGGCTCCCGGCTTCGGCTCGGGCCGGACCCTGGGCGAACCGGCGGCTGTCGGCATGCCCGGCGCATCTCTGGATCCTGCGGTGGTGCCTGTTCCGGGCGACGAGGATCTGTGGAACGAGAACCTGCCCGAAATCGTGCTGGTGGACGACGACGGCACCACGGTGCACGCGTCGCACAGCATGCAGGACTATCGGGCCGAGTACGCCTGCCGCTACGTGCTGGCGCACTTTGCCGAGAACATCAACCGTGACAAGATGGCCGAGACGGTCAACCTGTCGCCGGGTTATTTCTCGAACCTGTTCCGCTCGGAAGTCGGCATGAGCTTCAGCGACTATCTGATCCAGGTGCGGGTGGAGAACGCCAAGAGCCTGTTGCGCCGATTCGACCTGTCGGTCGACGCGATCAGCCGCAAGTGCGGCTTCAACAGCCTGGCCCACTTCTCGCGGACCTTCAAGGACCGCTGTGGCCTGTCGCCGCTGAAGTACCGCAAGAGCCCGCACGCCGTGGCGTAGGGTTCCGACAGAAGAACAAAAGGCCCTCCCGTTGAGTCTGGGGAGGGCCTTTTTTTATCCTTCGCCAAAGGGGCGATCATGCCTGATATTGGGCGCAACAATCTTTGACAAGGAATCTGAATTGCCCCTTCTGACCCTCCAGAACGCCCACTTCGACTACGGACGCGAGCGCATCCTCCGCGGGGTGAACCTGTCCCTCGAACCCGGCGTGAAGTACGCCCTGGTCGGCGCCAACGGCGCGGGCAAGACCACCTTGCTGGCCGCGATGATGGGTGAGCTGCAACTGGAGGCGGGCACCCGCCAGGTGATGGGCCGTACCCGGCTGCGGTTGCTGCGGCAGGAAACCGCTCTGGAGATCGCCGCCAACGCCGACAACCGCCTGCGCGAAGCCGTGGCCAACGTCGCCTTCAAGGAAGAGCGCGAACTCGAACGCCAACTGGCCGATCTTGCTGCGGAAATCGCGACGGCGCCCGCCGACCGGCACGAGGCCCTGGTCACCGAGCAAGGCAAGGTCCAGGACGAATTCGAACGCCGCGATGGCTACACCATGACCGCGCGCCTGGATACGGCCCTGCGGGGTGTCGGCCTGCGCCCCGAAACCTGGGATACGCCCATCGACAAACTCAGCGGCGGCGAGCGGCGCCGGGCGGCCCTGGCCCAGGTGCTGCTCAGCCGGGCGGACCTGCTGCTGCTCGATGAGCCGACCAACCATCTGGACCTGGAGTCATGCGAGTGGCTGGAAGGATTCCTGGTGACCTATCCGGGCGCGGCCCTGGTCGTTTCCCACGACCGCTGGTTCCTGGACCGCGTGGCGCAGAAGACCCTGCATCTGGACTGCGGCCGGCTGATCAGCTACTCGGGCAACTACAGCTTCTATGATCGGCAAAGCGCCCTGCGCTACCAGCAGGATCTGGCGGCCTGGGAAAGACAGCAGGCCCGGATCAAGCAGACCGAAGAATACATCCGGCGCAACCTGGAAGGCCAGAAGACCAGGCAGGCCCAGTCGCGTCGCAAGCAACTGGCCAAGGAGGAGCGCCTGGAACGGCCGACCGCCGAGCCTGGCTTGTACCGCTTCCACCTGAATCCGGCCCGGCCCAGCGGCGGCACGGCCCTGGAGACCGAAGGGCTGGGCAAGAGCTATGGCGGGCGCACTCTGCTGCGCGAGCTGGACCTGCACATTTCACGCGGCGACCGGGTGGGCATCATCGGGCCCAACGGCTGCGGCAAGTCGACCTTGTTGAAGATGATCGCCGGCAAGGTCGTGCCCGACGCCGGGCGCCTGGTCATCGGGCACAACGTGGATCTGGGTTTCTACGATCAGGAGCTGTCGGGCGTCTCGGACCACAACACGGTGCTGGCCGAGATGATGGCCGTGGCGCCGCGGGCCACTCTGGGCGAGGTGCGCGGTTTTCTGGGGGCATTCGGTTTTGGCGAGGACCTGTTCGACCGGCAGGTCAGCGCCCTGAGCGGCGGCGAGCGCGGGCGGCTGTCGCTGCTGCGGCTGATCCAGGAAGGGCACAACACCCTGCTGCTGGATGAGCCGACCAACCATCTGGACATCCGCAGCCGCGAGTCGCTGGAAGCGGCGCTGCAGGAATTCACCGGCACCATGGTTGTCGTTACCCACGACCGGCGCTTTCTGGACAAGCTGGTCGACCGGCTGCTGATCTTCCCGCCGGCCGGCGACGACAGCGGCCAGGTGCGGGTTTTCGACGGCAACTATCAGGACTATGTGTGGAAGCGCAGCCAGGAGACACAGGCCGCTGTGCCCACGCCGAAACAGAAGCCCGCGAATGCGGCGCCGGCCCCGGTGGGCGCTCCGACGGGCAGGATTCCCCTGAGCAAGAACGAACAGCTGCGCCGACAGAAGTGGATCGCGGCGGCCGAAGAGGCTATCGTGGCCCTCGAGACCGAGCAGGAAAAGGCCCTGGCCGAGATGGCCGCGCCCGACCTGAGCAACGCCCGCCGCGCCGAACTGGGCCAGCGCTTCAGCGAAATCGAGCAGGAGATGGCGGGGCATCTGGCTGACTGGGAACGGTGGAGCCTGGAAATCGAAGAAGGATTGGCAAGCCAGTAGTATGGGAACCAGGGAAAACGAAGCCGCCGGCTACAGCACCGAACGTCCGCGCGAGAAGGCGGTCCTGGCCGGCGTGCACCTGCCGCTGGCCTGGGCCGGCGGTCTGGGCGGCGAGGCGGATCTGCCGGAGCTGGCCCAGCTGGTTGATACCGCCGGCGCTGATGTGGTGGGCCAGGTCGAGCAGCGGCGGCACCGCCCGACGCCGTCAACCTTCTTCGGCAAGGGCAAACTGGAAGAGCTGAAAGAGGCGGTCGAAGAAACCGGGGCCACGCTGGTCGTCTTCGACAACGACCTGTCGCCGGCCCAGGGGCGCAATCTCGAGAAGGTCCTCGACGTGAACGTGCTGGACCGCACCGAGCTCATCCTGGACATCTTTGCCAACCACGCCAGCACGCGCCAGTCGCGGCTGCAGGTCGAACTGGCCCAGTTGCAGTACCTGCTGCCGCGCCTGACGCGGCTGTGGTCCCACCTGGAACGGCAGGCCGGCGGTATCGGCACACGCGGTCCGGGCGAGACCCAGCTCGAGACCGATCGGCGCCTGCTGAACAAGCGCCTCGGGGTCTTGCGCAAGGCCCTCAAGGAGATCGAAACCACGCGTCAGACCCAGGTCCGGTCGCGGGACAACATCTTCAAGGCGGCCCTGATCGGCTACACCAATGCCGGCAAGTCGACCCTGATGAACGGCATCACCAGCGCCGACGTGTACGTGAAAGACCAGCTGTTCGCGACCCTCGATGCCACGACCCGCCGCGTGGAGGCCGATGAGCGGCGGCGCTTCCTGCTGACCGACACGGTGGGCTTCATCCGCAGGCTGCCGCACCATCTGGTCGAGAGTTTCAAGGCCACCCTGCAGGAGGTGCGCGATGCCGACCTGATGATCCACGTGGTTGACGCCGGACACGAAGACCCCGAGCACCAGATCGCTTCGGTGAACAAGGTGCTGGCCGATATCGTGCCGGGCGAGAAACCCACGCTGATGGTCTTCAACAAGATGGATCTGGTCGACCGCGAGCTCTTCGTGAACCGCTTCAGTCGCGCCTATCCCGAGGCGGTGTTCGTCGCGGCCCGGGAAGACGGTGGCGCCGACAGTCTGCGCGAGGCGATCCTGACCCGCATGCTGGGCCGTGAGTCCATCTGCACCGTGCGCGTGCCGATCACGAATCTGCACTGCCTGAGCCGCTTTCACCGCACCGGTTCGGTGCTCGAGCAGACCTTCAACGGCGACATGTGCCACGCCACGCTCAGGCTCAATGAAGAAGAGCTCAACCGGCTGGTTGCCCGCGAAGGCGCGGTGATCGTCGGCGACGACGAGGAGTGATCGGGCCCGCCTCTTGCACAGGGAATCTTTAGCGAGCACAAACCCCACGATTCGTTGCAAAGCGCCAAGCCCACCGGGGCTGATCATTGCGCTTTGCCTTCTGCTTGTTCCCCGCCTCCCTCAATCACCCCGATAGCACCCTCTGGGGCTGTCCCGGCCCCAAGGCACGCTCCTTGCTGGAAAAAACCTGAAGAACTGTGCCCGGCAGCCGATAAAACGCCGGGAAACACGATTTTCAATAACCCTAGCAGGGAACTGGGAGACCAGATCATGTTGGCTATCAAACCGCAAGACAGGCAGAAAGTGCCGGGCCTGAACCAGGACCGTCGCGGCTTCACCCTGGTCGAGATCATGGTCGTCATCGGGATCGTCGGCATCCTGGCCACGGTTTCGGCGCCGCCGATCTTTCGCTACGTGTCGGCCAACCGGCTGCAGACGAACTGCGACCGCATGGCGGCGGACCTGCAGTACGCGCGGTCGCTGTCCATCGCCAACAGCCAGATACTTCGCTTCACGTCGACCACCACGGGCTACAAACTGACCGACCCGATCACCGACACGGTCATCCGGGAACGGGACTTTGCCCACGACCTGGAGCTGAGCGTCGCCCAGACCGCGGACTTCTACCCGTGGGGCATGGCCGACGCCAAGGTCTTCAACATTTCCAACGGCTCGGGGGCCAGGCAGATCAACCTGTTGCCGACGGGCATCGTGGAGGTGCATTGAACCATGATGAACAAGCTTGACCGGGCCTGGCGCAGGTTCCTCGGCCGCGGCCCGGCTGTCGGTCGCGAAGGCTTCACGCTCGTCGAGATCCTGATGGTGCTGATGATCCTCTCGGTGGGGATTCTGCCCATCGCCGTGATCCAGCACCGGGCCCGCAAGGAAGTCAACGAGTCGGATCGCTACACCGAGGGCATCATGATCGCCTCGACCCAGCTCGAGCGGATCAAGGGCATGGGCTTCGGCAATGCCGCGCCCGACAGCGGCGCTGTCGGCAACGTGAACTGGGTGGCCCGGATCGACAACGTGGGCTTTGGCCTGGACCGGGTCGTGGTGACGGCCAGCTGGCAGAACGACAGTGTGGTCGAGTCCCTGACGGTGACCGACCTGATGTCCATGCGATGAAATCGCCGGAGGGAATATGATGAACAGGATTCGCAAGATGTGGCGGCGGCCGGGACGACGAGGCCTGACTCTCGTCGAGTTGATGATTTCGCTCTCCGTGTTCGGCGTCATCATGGCGGTTGTCTTTTCGTTCCTTACCGGGGCGCGCAACAGTTATCAGGAGACGCGCGAAAAGGTGCAGTACCAGCAGTCGATGCGGGCCGTGATGTCGTTGATGACCCGCGAGGTCCGGTCCACCGGCTGCGATCCCACCAGCGCGGGATTCGACGCGTTCAGTTTCGCCGGAACCTCATCCATGCAGTGCAACATGGATTTGAACGGCGACGGCGACGCAACGGACGTCGCGCCGGACGAAACGGTTACCTACGCCTATAACGCCGGCACGGGCGAACTGCTCCGCTTCGACGGCGCCGTTGCCATGATCGTACTGCGCGGGATCAACAACCTGACCTTCACCTACTACGATGCCGCCGGCGCGGTGCTGGGCGCCACACCGCTCAATGCGGTTGACCGGTCCCTGGTGCGCTACGTGGAAGTCATGCTGGACGGGGAGACGGACAGCGGCGAACCGGTGAGTTACACGACCCGGATCGCCGTCAGAAACGGGTAGCAGAAAATGGGGAGCAACATGAATCGAAATGAACTGAACCGCGAAGGGTTCGCCCTGATCACCACCCTGCTGGTGGTGTTGATCCTCAGCGTGCTGGCCGTCGGCGCGGTCTGGATGGCGAGCTCGGAAAAGAAGACGACCTTCGCCGAGGGCGTGCATGTGGCCTCGGTCTTTGCCGCGGACGCCGGCGGCGAGGCGGGCATCAACTTCATCCGGGTCTCGGACTCGCCGCCGAATATTCTCGACTTCGGCACGATGAACGTACGCGTCCAGCCGGTAACGGCCCTGGAAGGGTCGCAGGCCTACACCTACGACGCGAACTACCTGCAGAAACGGCCCAAGCCCGGCTGGGGCATCAACTATCTCGACTACGACTACCGGATTGGATCCCGCGGAACCGCTAGTCGTCAAGGATCAAGCGGGGTGGATGTGGTTGTCAGCCGCCTGTACCGGGAAGGCTATTGACCGCATGAAGCGAAGGAAGTAGTGGGGGTGAACTGACGTGGTGGATGGACACAATGGTCCCAAATGTCGGCAGGAGACACTAAAATGAAGAACCGCACTTACACAAACCCGGGAATCGGTGTCGGCAGCCTGCTGCTGGCCGTGGTTCTCGTCGCCAGCCTGGTTCCCCTTGCGGGATTCGCCCAGGACGAGTGCCAGATTCCGCTGTTCGTGCAGCAGAACCTTGTGGGCGCCAACGTCATGCTTCTGGCTGACAATTCCGGGTCCATGAATGAAGCCACGTACCACCTGGACTATGATTCCGGCGTGACCTATGCGGGTACGTTCGCCTCGAACTCCACCTACTTTGTAGGAGGCGACGGCGACTACACGCCCAACGATTTCAATGGAGACTGGCCCAATACGCCGAGTGCGCCGCTGATCAGTTCGTTCAATGGTCACAGCGGGCGCTACCGCGGCAACTATCTGAACTGGATCTACTACACGGCCACGGCTGAACAGCGGGCGGCAATTCCCCAGCAGACCCGAATCGAAGTTCTGAAGCTGGTGCTGGCCGAGGTCATCCAGCGCTCGGCGCGGTTGCGGTTCGGCTTGACGATCTTCAATTTCGACAACGGCGGCAACGTGATCGCCGAGTGCGGCACGGACCACGCGGTCCTGCAGGACCAGATCGCCGGGATCACGGCCAACACGTGGACCCCGCTCGGCGAGTCCGCTGAGACGGTTTTGGACTATTGGGCTGACGACAGCGCCAATGCTCCGATCCAGGTACCCTGTCAGTTCAATTTCAACATCTTCGTTACCGACGGCTTGCCGACCATGGACGTGGATGTCAGCGGCTATCTGCTCGACGCCGACGGCGACGGCAACGACCCCGGCGATTGCGAAAGCATCGGCGCGCCCTACAGCAATGTCTACGATTGCAGTGACTATGTCGACGATGTGGCCTGGTACATGGCCCACCAGGACTTGCGCCCGGATCTGGAAGGCGACCAGACGGCGGCGACCTACGTGGTCGGCTTCCACGAGAACGGCTCGCTGCTGCAGGAGACAGCTTTCAATGGCGACGGTCTTTTCTTCAATGCCGAGAACGCCCCACAACTCGCCCGCAGTATCGAATGGGCCGTGCAGGACATTCTGCGCCGGATCTCGGCCGGTAGCGCGGTGGCCGTGGTTTCGACCGAGCGGGGCACCGACGACCGTCTCTATCGCGGCAAGTTCATGCCCATTGACTGGACCGGGTTCCTTGAGAGCTACGCGCTGCCCTACAATGACGGCGATGCC
Source organism: Candidatus Krumholzibacteriota bacterium (assembly GCA_024277025.1). GTDB lineage: Bacteria > Krumholzibacteriota > Krumholzibacteriia > LZORAL124-64-63 > LZORAL124-64-63 > JAGRNP01. The sequence goes on from JAJRWA010000206.1 coordinate 16,280, forward strand.
GCAATCTGGGAAGCAGGCCAGTTCCTGGCCGCCAGGGCGCCATCATCGCGCAAGATCTACGCCGGAGTGGGCAACAGCTCATTCAGCTTCACAACAGCCAACGCACCGATCTTCTGGCCGCACATGAATGTCTCCACGCTCGATTCGGCGGCCGCGTTGGTGGAGTGGGGCCGCGGCAATCCCGTCGACGGTTTCCGCGATCGGCGCGGCTGGGTGCTGGGCGATATCGTCCACTCCACGCCCGTGGTCGTGGGACCACCCAGCGACTTCGTGGTTGAACAGAGCTATCAGGATTTCCAGGCAGCTCACGCGGGTCGCAGGAAGATGGTCTACGTCGGGGCCAACGACGGTATGCTGCACGGCTTCGACGCCACGAGTGGCGAAGAAGTCTGGGCCTTCATCCCTGAGTTCGCCCTGCCTTCCTTTGCGACCATGGCTGACTCGTTCTACTGCCACAAGTATTCGCTGGATCAGACGGTCAGCGTCAAGGATGTGCTCATCAGCGGCACCTGGCGCACGATTCTCTTCGGTGGCGGCCGCGAAGGCGGCGCCGCGATCTTTGCCATCGACGTGACGGATCCCGAGTTGCCGGACCTGATGTGGCAGGCCACGCTGCCGGACGACAAGACCTACCATTCGGAGGTCGAAATCGGCTCCATCGGCGGCACGCCGGTGGCCATCGTGGGCAGTGGCCTGGATACCGATACAGGTGAGGCGTGGTTGTATGTCTATCGCGTCAGCGACGGCTTGAGGCTCGGCAATAATGAATTGCTGAGCAACAGCGCCTGGTCCCGCAACAAGGCTTCGCGGCCGGCCCTGGTTGATCTCAACCTTGATGGCCAGATCGACGTGGTCTATGCCACCGACTACCTGGGCAGTTTGTGGCGCATGGAGACCAACGGCGATCCGGATCCGGACGGCTGGACCAAGACAGAGCTGTACGCGGGTCTCGACAACATCACAGCCGACCCGGTGGCGGCCTACGGTCTCAATGGTGACATCTACGTGTACTTCGGTTCGGGTGCCTACCTGGAGGAACCCGACATGGTCACCGTCGAGCCCCAGTACTTCTTCTGTATTTTCGACAACCAGAGTGGCGGCACGGCCACCAAGGGCGACTTGAAGAACCAGACCAGCACGATCAATGACGTTACCGGTGCCGCTGGCTGGTATGTCGAATTGTGGAATGAAGTGGGTGAGCGGGTCACCGAACAGGCGGCCGTCGTGGCCGAGACGGTTATTTTTACCTCTTTCGCACCGACCCTGGATGCCTGTGTCGCCGGTGGCACTTCATACCTGTATCAAATGCGGTATGACAACGGCAGCGTGCCGGAGAACGAGAACATGCAGGACCCGGAGGACCGCTCGACCAGCCTGGGTGAAGGTATCGCTTCGTATCCCGTGGTTGACTTGACCGAAGGCACGGTCGTCGTCCAGTCCAGTGATGCCAGCATCAATGTGCGCCCCATTGCTTCGGCCTACCAGCGCCTGACGGTGCGCTCGTGGCAGGAGAGCTTTGACGACGTCATCGCGGCGCCGGCAGTACAATAATGCCGGGCAGCAACAAAATCTCAGCGGGGACGAATTCGGGAGGATTCAACATGAAACGCTTTACATTCCTGATGCTGGCGGCGGTCTTCGTCATCGGCGCAACCGCCGCGCCGCAAGCAGGTGCCGGCTGGTTCCAGAAAAAGGAAAAGCCCCGGCGCACCGAAAAGCCGGACTGGATGAAGAGGCCCCGGCGCTATGAAGGCACACCAATGGCCTTCCACTCGGGTATCCTGCAGCAGGATGGCCGCACCGGCTGGAAGCTGGGCGACACGCCGATCCAGTTCGCACCGGACTGCCTGATCATGACCGACGGCTCTGACGAGGGCTACCTGGATTCGGGCCGCCAGGCGATCATCATGGGTCCGATGATCGGCGAAACGATCATGGCCTGGAACGTGAGAGTGGTCCAGCCGGAGTTCATGCAGAAGGCGCCTGACCTCAAGGGAATTCGGCTGAAACCCAGCTCGGTCAACCCGAAGGTTGGTGAAATGACCCGGGCACCCCAGTAGGGAACAGGTTCAGACAAACAGGGAAGCCGGGCCCAGCAGGGTCCGGCTTCCTGTTTGTCTCCCAACCCCGAATCAGAATCGCCAGTTGACCAACGGCAGAATCGGGAACTTCTCCTTGTTCTTGATGATGTTCAGGATCCCGATCTGCAGACCGCTGCGCATGTTCTCGGTGATGTTAACGAACCCGAGCTGGAAGCCGCTGAAGTCCTCCGACATGTTGATCAGGCCCCACTGGACACCGGAGCTGCCCTGGCCGCACTTGGTCACGGCGCCGTGCTGAAAGCCCTGCATGTTGCCGTCGGTGATGGCCACCAGGCCGAGCTGGGCGCCGGTGAAATCACCGTCGACCAGCCCGATGCCGTTGAACTGCACGCCCATCACATCGCCGTGGTTGACGCCGACCAGGCTCAGGTCCAGGCCGGTCAGATCGTGGTTCACGCCGTAGATCAGGCTGAAGCGGAACGCGTCAACCGATTTGGCTTCGTCTAGGATCTGGATGGGGGCGAACAAGCTGAGATTGATCGGTCCGGAGCCCTCCTGGGCGACGGCTCCGCCGGCAACAAGCAGGAGCAAGAGAACGATTGCGGGCAGCTTCTTCACAAGAGCACCTCCGAGGCAAGGAAAGACCAACGGCTCACCGAGCGAACCTATCAGGGATTGCCCGGGCTTTCAATCACCTGCTCAAGCTGTCGGATCTGATCCTTTTCCTGATCCGTCAGGCCGCGCAGGGCACCGGCGACAGCCAAAGACCTGCGCGCGGCCTCAAGCCGCCCCGATTGGAATTCAACCAGGGCCCGGTTGTACCAGCCGTTGACGTAGAGCGGGTAGTCACGGGTCAGGCTGACCAGCAGGCGGTGGGCGCGGGCCAACTCGCCGGTCTCGGCGTAGAGCGACGCCAGGTTGGCCCGGATGCGCTGATTGCCGGGGGCCAGTCGGTAGGCCTGCTGCATGGCGCGCAGGGCCTCATCTCGGCGGCCCTCCTGGTTGAGGATGAGCCCGCCACGTAACCAGGGGTAGCTCCACTCGGGATCCAGCGCCGCTGCCTGTTCGAAGGCCGCCACCGCCTGTCGCGCCTGGCCCGTTTCCTCGTAGTTGCGCCCGATCCGGTAGGGAATCAGGCGGTTCCCCGGTGCACGCTCGGCCGCCAGGCGCAATTCGTCAATGGCCAACTCCCGCTCACCCAGGTCTTCCAGATACAACGACAGGTGGTAGGGCGTGTCGGCCAGGCCAGGCCGCACCGCTTCGGCCAGTTCGCCCTCCGCCAGGGTTTCGGCCAGCTTGCCGAGCTTGCTGGCCCGTGAAGCCTGGTGCAGGTGCACCTGCCACAGGACCTCGGCCTGGCCCAGGGACGCCCACTGGGGCAGGAGGGCCAGCATCAGCCCGGCCCCCAGCGGCAGCCAAACCCGCCGCCGTTCCGGCTGCCGCAACATGGCGACCAGCCACACCGCGGCGGTGATCGCCAGCAGGGGCGCCACCGGTTGGCGGTAGCGCGACGTGGGAAAGAAAGGCAGCAGGCTGAGAAAGTAGCCGCCCAGCAGGATCAGCATGATGCGGCGCGGAGTCGGTGGCAGCAGCCACCATCCGGCCAGGCCCAGCCCGGACAGGACAAAGAAGGGCAGCGGCAGCGCCCACAGGGCCTTGAACTGGTGCCGGTAGTAGTCGTAGCTGACGATCTGGGGCAGCTCGTAGCCGTTCCAGAAACGGTAGATCTTGCGCGCGTAGTGCAGCGGCATGGCCGACAGGTTGCCCCGGAAAGCGTCCCACGCACGGCGCGTGAGAATACGGGAGACCTCGGACCCCTTGAGGTCGCGGCCCAGTTCCCGTTCCAGGGTGGTTTCCATGCTGGGGTCGAACTCGGCCTGGGCCTCGTCCATGACCGGCGCGAAGATGCCTTTGTAGTCAGCCTGCTGGCCGATCAACAGGTTCACCCCGCCGTTGCTGGTCAGGATCACGAAGTCGTCGGCCACGATCAAATTGCGCAGTGTCACCGGTACGAGCATCAACACGCCGCCCAGCAGCAGGGCTCCGGTCAGCGCGCCCACTGAACGCCAGGGCAGGCGCGGGCGTCGTCCCCCGAACAACAGAAACGGCAACAACGGCAGCAACAGGAACACGTTGCCGCGGGCCAGGCCGGCTACGCCGACGGTGAGCCCCAGGCCGAACCAGGCGGGCCATCTCGGGTCTCTCGCCGCGCGCACCGCCTGCCGGCCGACCAGCAGCAGCAGGGTTGTCACCAGGGTGGCCATCAGCAGGTTGCCGGCGTAGAAGACCGGCGCGCCGTACAGCCCGAACAGGGCGGTGGCCCACAAGGCGGTCTCACCGGCGCGCGGGGTCTCGTCAAGCAATTCGCAGGTCAGGCGGTACAGCAGAATCAGATTGAACCAGGACAGGATCAACTGCAGCACCAGTGCGGCCTGGCTGCCCACGCCAAAGACGACGTAGACCAAAGCCAGCAGATGCGGATACAGCGGCCCCATCCAGTAGGTCTCGTGCCAGCCCCAGTCGCCGGCCACCAGGCGGGCCGCCCAGTCGTGGTAGGTCTGACTGTCGAGCAGCGGCACCGCGGCCAGGTCGGTATCCTTCAGCTCCAGGTAGAAGGCCAGACGCACCACCGCCGCAAACACCAGCAGCGCCCAGAGCAGTCTTTTTTGCCGGGCCGGGTTCACGCCTAGTCCGCCGGCGTTGGTGGCGTTGGTCCCAGGGGGCGGTTCAGGTGCAGCCGGATGAATTCGTTGTCATCCGGCGTGTCGGGCGGCCGGCGGCCAACGCTCATGGGGTAGTTGTTGTCATTGGCCAGGAGAATCGTCTGCTGGTCGAGCACGACCAGGCACTCGGGCGTCACGTAGGGGAACCGGTAGCGGCGGCCCAGGCCAATGGCGCCTTTTTCAGCGCGGGTCACGCCGGCGCTGTCATCAATGTTCAGCAGGTCGCAGACCAGATCCTTGCGCAGAAAACCGCCGGGCACGACTCGGCCCAGTTCAATCCGGTACACCCGCTTGATCCGGGCCCGGACACCCTCCTTCGTGTCGCGCTCCAGCACCAGCAGCACGTGGTTGTCCACCGCTTCGAGCGAGGCCAGCGAGATGTCGCCCGCGTCGGCCAGATAGAACCAGTAGTTGCCGGTGAACGAGCGGCGGGCAGGATCGAATTCCAGGATCACGCGCCGGCCCGCGATCGGATCATCCCGCAGGCCCTTTTCCACCGCAACGTAGATACGGCTGCCGGCGGGATTGACGGCCAGGCCCTCGATGCCTCCACTGCGCGGCTGGTTGGCCAGGTCGTCCCGGTTTTCGGCGTGCCGCAGGAAACGCAGGTCCGGATGGTCGGGCGTGCGGTAATAGGGCGAGCCCCGGGCGAAAGCCCGCAACGGCGGCACGATCGGAATGTCCACGGGCTTTTCGAGCACTTCGCCGCGCGGGCTGACGTGCAGCAGCGAGGGGCCGAACTCCTCGCCGATCCAGAAACTGCCGTCGGGCACGGGCACGAAGGATTCGGGATCCAGGTCGGCGCCCGTCAGGCTGCGCAGGCTGTCATTCCCGGACAGGGCAAAAGGCAGCAGCGACTGCGGGTCCGTCAGGTCGACCAGCCCCATGACCGAGACCTTGCCGCCGGTTGGCGGCGGGTCGTCCAGATCGACCTGCAGATGATACCAGCGCAAGGGATAGTCGGGGCTGTTGGCCAGGGTGCCGAAGCCGTTGTCCTGCAGAGCCAGAAACTGGTCTTCACCCAGGTGTATCAGCGACGAAAAGCCCTGCACAGGCACTGATGCAAAGGGTATCGTCCTGCCGTTGACTTTGTCCGGATCGAGTCTGCGGCCGACCACCGGGCCTTCGGCGAAAGTGTCCGCGGGCAGCACCGCTCGTCCGGTCAGGGCGGCCAGGGCCTTCTCGGTGGGCGGGTTCTCCCGGGCACAACCAGCCACTTGGACCGCCATGATCAACAGCAGAACCAGCAGGCCTGATTTCGGCAAGGAATCACGTTTCAAGGCGGTGGGCATGGACCCTCCATTGCGGCGTCGGTGTTTTACGGGGGTGTTGAGCAGGAACAATA